>NZ_JANSHF010000017.1:0-41628 GCF_047461475.1 Synechococcus sp. WC10meta | reverse complement strand
TTGACTGGTATGCGCTTGTCAAGGTTCTGGGGCGCTGGGCCTGGTGGCCTTGTCAGCGCTTCACTACCCTATCCCACTCTCCCCCACATCGTCAAGACCCATAAGGGGCTTTTGCTGGTAACTGCCTTTACCCTTTGGTGTCTTGCTAAGGGAGCTGGGAAAGTACTTGCTGCCAAAGCTGGGCAGTCCTGAGTCCCCTGCCCTTGGCGTGTAGCAGGCGGGATCCCTCTGCCTGCAGATGGGGCTCTAGCTGCAGCCAGAGATAGGTTGGAGGCAGGTAAGGGAGGTACTGAGGCCACTCAATGGCAGTGATCCCAACTTGGCCCCAAAGCTCTTCCAGCCCCAGATCTTCTAGAGCCGAAGGCTCTGCCTCGCTGGCATGGGCACCAGAGGTAGGCCCTAGGCGATAGAGGTCGCAGTGGAAGAGAGGGATCCGTCCCGTGCGGTATTCCTGCACCAGCACGAAGCTGGGGCTGTCGATGGGCTCAGGGATCTCCAGTCCCTGCCCTAGCCCCTGCACGAAGGTGGTTTTGCCGCTGCCTAGGCCGCCTGCGAGAAGAATGACCAAGCCGGGGGTAGAGTCGATCTCAACCGCTTGGGGGAGGGCAAACTGCTGCTCTGGAGCAGTGAGAAGGCAGGCGGCGGTCTGCCCCAGGAGAGCTGCTAGGGATTGGGTGGCAGCAGCAGACGGCAGTACCAAAGGAGAGGCTTGTTGCCAAAGCCCTTCATCGGTGATCGCCAGATCCGCCATTTGAGATCTCCTTTTCGAGGGGCTGAGTGGGGATCGCTCTCCCCTCCTCTTGCCTAGAAGCGCGTCTTTGAGCTGTCCCTATCAAAGCCAAGCCGACCGCAATAAGGGCTAGGCTGACTACCTGAGCTACCCGCAGAGATCCCAGCATGAGACTATCAGTGCGCAGGCCCTCGATCCAAAAACGACCAAGGCTGTACCCCACCAGGTAAAAGCCCAAGAGAGTACCGGGAGGAAGCCGGCGCCGGTAGCTCAAAAAGAGTAGGATCCCAAAGAGGCTGAAGTTCCAGAGGGATTCGTACAAAAAGGTGGGGTGGACTCGGGAGCCGTCAGGAAGCTGCAGTTGCACCCATAGACGACTATCCGGAGGCAACGCCTCTCCATAGGCCTCGTTGTTGAAGAAGTTGCCCCAGCGTCCAATCCCCTGGCCAAGGCTGAGAGAAGGAACGATGCAGTCGGCCAGCAGCCAAAAGTTTAGCCGCTGTTGGCGGGCAAACAGGTAGAGGGCTATACTGCCGCCGAGCAAAGCGCCGTGGATGGCCATGCCTCCCTGCCAGAGGGCCAAAACCTTCCACCAAGGGCCATGGCGGTAGCGCTCCCACTCAAAGGCCACATAGTACAGGCGGGCAAGAGGCAGGGATCCCACCACCAGCCACGGCAGCAGGTTGGGCATGACATCCGGGGAAAGGCCACGCCGCTCTGCCAGGTGGCGAGCTAGAAAAAGGCCCAGAACAGTGGATAGGCCAATCAGCAGGCCATACCAGCGCAGACTAAAAGGCCCCCAACTGAACACCAGTGGGCCGGGGGATTGTAAGACCAAAGTCGTGAACACAGGAGCCTTCCTGAGTGGATCCTTTAGCCCACTCTACCCATCCCCCGCCCCCCCGCTCCAGCCGCAAGCTGAGGGAGAGAACAGGGATCCGCCTAGGCCAAGGGAACGGCAATGCTAGAATGCAGGCTCAACTTCTCACCGCCACGAGTGGGGGAGGGTGCGGGTTATGGCCCAAGGCAAAGCTGCTGCCGTAAACAATGGGGACGACTTGGAGAGGCTAAAGGCAGAGAAACGCAAGGCGCTGGAGCAGGTCCTGGGCCAGATCGAGCGGAATTTTGGTAAGGGGGCAATCATGCGCCTGGGGGATGCTGCCCAGATACGGGTGGAGACCATCCCCAGTGGTGCTCTTACCCTTGATTTGGCTTTGGGCGGCGGCTACCCCAAGGGGCGCATCATTGAAATCTTTGGGCCGGAGTCGTCGGGGAAAACCTCGCTGGCCCTGCACGCCATTGCCGAGGTGCAAAAACAAGGGGGAACGGCTGCTTTTGTCGATGCGGAGCATGCTTTGGATCCAGCCTACGCGGCAGCCTTGGGGGTGGATATCCAGAATCTGCTGATTTCCCAGCCGGACACGGGAGAGGTTGCCCTAGAAATTGTCGATCAGCTGGTGCGCTCTGCGGCTGTGGATATTGTCGTGGTGGATTCAGTGGCGGCGCTGGTCCCTCGGGCCGAGCTGGAGGGAGAGATGGGAGATGCCCAGCTAGGGCTGCAGGCCCGCCTGATGAGTCAAGCCCTGCGCAAGATTGCGGGCAGCGTTAGCAAGACAGGCTCGATCGTTCTCTTCCTCAATCAGTTGCGCTCCAAAATTGGTGGCGTCGGCTACGGTCCCCAGGAAACCACCACGGGCGGCAATGCCCTCAAGTTCTATGCCTCAGTACGGCTAGATATTCGCCGCGTGCAAACTCTGAAAAAAGGTGCAGAAGAATACGGGATCCGAGCGCGGGTTAAGGTGGTGAAGAACAAGGTCGCTCCTCCGTTTCGGCGGGCGGAATTTGACATCATTTTTGGCCAAGGGATCTCCAACGTCGGCTGCATCATCGATCTAGCCGAGGAGATGGGCATTCTTAAGCGGCGCGGCTCTTGGTATAGCTACAAGGAAGAAAACATTGCCCAAGGGCGAGACAATTTGGTTCTTTTCCTAAAGAAAAACGCGCAGCTACTGGCGGAGGTGGAAGCGGCTGTGCGCGAAAAACTTTCGGCAGGAGTGCCGGTTTCTACTAGCTATCCAGCAGGAGTAGGGGAAGGAGAGCAGGAAGAGGAAGCAGCCTTTGCAGAGGAGGAGCTCTGGGAGAGCAGCTAAGCACTTCCCCACTGGGCTCGCCGCTGGCGCAGGGCCTCGTAGAGCAGTAGCCCTCCCGCCATGGCCACGTTGAGGGAGTCGACGCCCTCGGCCATAGGGATCCGCACTTGGGCATTGGCCTGCTGGATGGTTGCTTCCCTCAAGCCCGACCCTTCGTTGCCTAGGAGAAAGAGGGTGGGGCAGGTGAGGTCTTGATCCCAGTAACAGGTGGCGCTGGGGGAGAGGGTAGCAGCCAAGACTTGGATGCCATGGCGACGACAGGCCTGGATCCAGCTAGCCAAGTCGGGCAAAACCCGCGGCGGGCAGCGAAACCACTGGCCGGCAGAAGCCCGCAGGACTTTGGGGTTTTCGGGATCAACGCTGTCTGCGCTTAGCCAGAGGCCATCGGCTCCTGCAGCAGCTACGGCGCGAATCAGAGCTCCCAAATTGCCTGGATCTTGCAGGGTTTCTACCACAAGGCCCAGGCGTACCCCCGACAAGGGAGGAGAGGGGATCGGCTGGCTGACAGCCACCGCCACAACTCCCTCCGGAGACTCGGTTGTCGAGAGCGCCGCCATCACTTCCGAGCTGACGGCCTGCCGCCGCAGATCCTTGGGTAGGCTGGCCAGCAAGTGAGGGTGACGCTCAGCCCACTCGGGCGTGTAGCAGAGAGCTTGGAGGGGCCAGCCAACTCGCAGGGCCTCTTCGACGAGGTGGGATCCCTCTACCAAGAAGGCGCCCTGTTCCTGCCGGCCCTTGCTGCGGTGCAACTGCCGCAACTTGCGGATCCAGGGGTTTTTGGGGCTGGTGAGCAGCTCAGAAGCCATAGGGAGGATCTAATCGCAGCGGCGCAGCCGTTGGATAAAAAACCCATCCCGATCTTGCCGGTGAGGCCAGATGAGCAAGGGATCCCCTTCTGGCGCCCACTGGGGATGGGTCTTGAGGAAAGACTGGATGACTCCCTCGTTTTCAGCAGGGTGCAGCGTGCAGGTGGCATACACCAACAGCCCGCCCGGCTTCAGCCAACGGCCTGCCACTTGCAGAAGCTGAGCTTGCAACTGGGCCAACTCGGCAATCCGCTCGGGGGTTTGTCGCCAGCGAGCGTCAGCACGGCGGTGCAGGGTGCCTAGACCAGAGCAAGGGGCATCCAGCAGCACGCGATCGGCGCTTTGCCACGGGGGCAAGGGGGCAGGGGGTTGGGCAGCGGCGCTCAGGGCCAACAGGTCGATGGCCAGGGGACGGATCGAGCTCAAGCCCAAGCGCTGCACATTTTCCTCCAGGCGGCGCAGGCGGTGGGGGTGGCGATCCAAAGCCCAAATCTCGCCGCGATCCTGCATCCGCTCGGCTATGTGCGTGGTCTTGCCCCCCGGAGCGGCACAGCAGTCAATGACCCGTTCCCCCGGCTGAGGATCCAGGCAGTGCACCACCTGCTGAGCACTGGCGTCCTGAACGCTCCACCAGCCCTCGGCAAAGCCAGGTAGGGCTCGAATATCGCCGGCAGGATGTCCTAGCCGCAGAGCGCCTGGCACGTCGGGGAGAGGGGTAGCCGGGATCCCCACGGCTGCAAAGGCTTGGCTAACCTTGTCGATCCCTGCCCGCAGGGGGTTAACCCGCAGATCCAGATGGGGCGGCTGGTTAAACCAAGCGCACAAGGCTTCAGTTTCAGCCGGCCCTAGGCGCTCCCACCACAGACGCACCAGCCAGTCGGGAAAGCTGTGCCGGATCCCCAAGGCCTGAATGGGATCAGCAGGCAGCCTTTCCTGCAGGGGCTGGAGGGGATCCCTTTCCGGCTGCACTAGCACCTGGCGCTGGTAGGCGCGCAAGATGGCGTTCACCACCCCCGCTAGCGATCCCAGACCCACTTGGCGGGCCAGTTCCACACTGGTGTGGATGGCGGCCCTGGGCGGGATGTGATCCAAAAAGGCCAGTTGGTAAAGGCCAAGGTGGAGAATGAGCCGCAAGTCGGGGGGCTGCTTGGAAGCAGGGTGGCGGGCGAAGCAGTCAATCAGGGCATCGAGGGTGCGGCGACGGCGGGTAACACCGTACACCAGCTCGCTGACCAGGTGGCAGTCGGCAGGGCTCAGGTGGCTGCGGGCCAACAGCTGCTCTAGCACGACGTCAGCGTAGGCGTTGTGTCGCTCAATCTTCTGCAAGGCCAACAGAGCCAGTTGACGCGCGTTCATGCTCGCCCCGCCAGGCTTTTTGTTCCTGGGCGATACTGGAGAAGCTCCCTAAGGGATCTCATCATGCCTTACAGCAGCGCCTTTCTAGAGGTCATCCCCGCCATTGACCTCCTCCAGGGCCGCGCTGTGCGCCTCTACCAGGGGGATTACGCCCAAGCCGAGCAGGTGGCTGCTGACCCCATCCACCAGGCCGAGGTGTGGGCGGCCCAGGGTGCTCCTCGCCTGCACGTGGTAGATCTGGACGGGGCCAGAAGTGGGGATCCGGTTAACCTCCCCACGATCGAGCGCATTGTCCGCCGGGTAGCTATCCCGGTCCAAGTAGGAGGCGGGATCCGATCCCTGGAGCGGGCGCGGCAGTTGCTGGATCTGGGAGTGGATCGGGTAATTGTCGGCACTGTGGCTGTAGAGGATCCCAAGACCCTAGAGGCGATGACCCAGGCCCTACCTGGTCGGATTTGGGTGGGGATCGACGCCCGCCAAGGGCAAGTGGCCACCCGCGGCTGGCTGAGTACTACGCCTCTACAGGCCACTGAACTGGTGCAGCGAGTGGAAGCTCAGGGGGCTGCTGGGATCATCTACACCGACATCAGCCGAGATGGCACCCTAGCTGGGCCCAACCTGGAGCAGTTGCGCCAGATCCTGGCTGTTTCCCGCCTGCCTGTCATCGCTTCTGGGGGGATCGGCTCGCTCACCGACTTGCTTGCCCTACTCAGCCTGTCTGGCTTGGCGGGAGCTATTTTAGGCAAAGCCCTTTACTCGGGGGCCATCTCCTTGCCAGAGGCGTTGCGCGCAGTGGGGCCGGGCCGCTGGCAGGATCTGCCTCCGGAAACCAACTTCCTATGGGCTTAGGTATCGAGCAAAGCCCCTCCTGGCCTAGCTTTGCCATACTGGGTAATAGGCAGCTGCCTGCAGCCCCGAGAGAACCTTGCCCTGACGCTGTCCATCCTACTTCCCCCGGGTTATGTCCTTTCCCGCCCTGCGCCCTGCCGTTCAAGCCCTCCAGCCGGAACTGGTGGCCTGGCGGCGCCACCTGCACAAATACCCAGAGCTGGGCTTTCAGGAAAAGCAAACCGCTGCCTACCTCAGCTGGCGCCTAAGAAGTTGGGGGATCCCGCACCAAACCGGCATTGCCGGCACTGGCATTGTAGCCACCATTCCAGGAGAAGAGCCAGGGCCGGTCTTGGCGCTGCGGGCCGACATGGACGCCCTGCCCATCCACGAAGCCAATGAGGTGGAGTACCGTTCCACCGTCCCCAACGTCATGCACGCCTGTGGCCATGACGGCCATATGGCTATCGCCCTAGGCACGGCTAAGCTGCTACAGCAGCACCGCCACCGCCTCAGAGGTACTGTCAAGGTCATCTTTCAGCCCGCCGAGGAGGGCCCCGGTGGCGCCAAGCCAATGGTAGAAGCGGGGGTGCTGAAGAACCCGGATGTAGAAGCCCTCCTAGCTCTCCATCTGTGGAATAACCGTCCGCTGGGCACCATTGGCGTCAAAAGCGGCCCCTTGATGGCCTTTGCCGATCGCTTTCACATCGAGGTCATTGGGCGAGGTGGCCATGCTGCCCTTCCCCAGCAGACGGTGGATGCCATTGTGGTGGGAGCCCACATCGTGAGCGCTTTGCAAACCATCGTCTCCCGCAATGTGGATCCGCTGCAGCCAGCCGTGGTAACAGTAGGCCGGTTCCGCGCTGGCGACACTTTCAATGTCATTGCCCCTAGGGCTGAGATTTGGGGCACTGTGCGCAGCTTTCAGCTAGAGGTGCGGGAGCTAATTGCAAAGCGCATAGAAGAAATCGTGGCCGGCATTTGCCAGGCTCACGGAGCCACCTACAAGTTTCAGTACGAGCGGGGCTATCCAGCAGTTGAAAACGATCCCAGGCTAACAGCTCTCGTAGAACAAGCTGCCCGTCAAGTATTTGGCCCAGAGGCCGCCATCCTCCCCGAGATGACCATGGGGGGTGAGGACGTCTCGTTTTTCTTCAACGAGGTTCCTGGCTGCTACTTCTTCCTGGGATCTGCCAACCCTGCCAAGGGGCTGGACTACCCTCACCACCACCCCCGCTTTGATTTTGATGAGGCTGCCCTCAGCCTCGGCGTGGAGCTGTTTCTGCGCTGCATTGAAAACTACACTGGAAAGCGCATTCTGGAGTAAGTAGCAGCGAGACAGCTTGTAACATGGAGTCCGCTAGGGTTCTCCTCTAGTTCTTGATTCACCGTTCGCGTAAGCGGGACGGAGTCCGTACAATTGGCCACTTTGTGGCATAACCAACCTTCTGCCTTGACGTAGATGGGCTGAGCTAGTAGTCTTGCAAGTACATCTTTTCTGGTAGACACTTTGCCTAGGCTAAAGTTGGCTCCGTCTTTAGCCTGTGTGCCCTCTAAGGGCAAGGAGCAACTACCTGCAGCTTGCGGGGAAGTCACGCCTGTGGAGATCCCTCTGGCGGGGTGGTAGGGGTGGACTCTGCCACTAGCCATGGGTTGCTGAAGCAGGAAGAAAGCCTCAACCCCGAGCGAAAGTCTGCTTTTGCCCGGGGTTGTATAAGTCTTTCAGAGCGGCCTCAGCAAGTCGGCCCCTCCCCTCCCCGGCAGTAGCAAGGGTTTCATGGGCTCTGGAGTGGGAAGGGCAGGGGCAGCCTTCAAGTCGGGAGGAATGTACAGAGGCTTGGGATCGGGATCCCCGCCAAAGGCCAGCACAAGGGCCCGCAGCAGGGCTTGACGTTGCTGGCGGCTCAAAGATTGCACAACGGCTTTGTCCCGAGTGTAGGGGTTGACTGTAAGACGGTTAGCCCCAGGGTACTGTTGGGCAACCATTGGCTCGTTGGCATCGCAATAGTCAGCCAGTGTCAGTTGCCAATCGAAGCGATCAGTGGGGGAACGCCCAGCCACCTGCAGGTGATAGAGCATCATCCGGCGCACCAAGGTATCTTCTTCAGGCCGGGGGCCGCCGTCATTGGGGTTAATGGGAGTGTAGGTGTTTTCCAGCGGCAGATCCGGCAGGGCCTCATACACCCGCCGCGCCGCGTCAGGGATTAGCCGCAACTGGGCATAGGCAGGCCCCGCTTCTAGCAAAAAGGCAGCGGTGATGCCCAGCCACCCTTGCAAAAAAATTTGTTTCCTCATCCTGCTTGCCCCAAAACTAGTCGATGCTCAATCCATCCACCACTTGGGGTTGAGGACGCGGCTTGAGGGGGGCAGAGTGAGCGAGGCGCTCCTGTTGGCGGTGCTTTCGGAAGTAACCCTGCCAGTGGCTAAGGACATCGAGGGTGTCGCCTCCATGCCGAGTGTAGCGCTGCCGCACCTTGCACAAGACAGGGGTATTGACGCACACCCCAGAGACAATCACCTGCCCTCTACTTAAAGCGGGTAGTTCTTGGAGGAGATCCCGGCCAGCAGCCTCGACGCTATGGCGCAAGTTTTCCTGATCGGCAGGGTTGACAATTCGCATCAAAAACTGGCTCATGCACTGCGACAGGATATCTGAATCTAGCTTACCGGGTCGTTGCGTGATTAGCCCTACCCCCAGCCCAAACTTGCGTCCTTCGCTAAGAATAGTGCGCAACACTTGTTTACAACGAGAAGGCTCGTGCGCAGGAGCAAAGCGATGCGCTTCCTCTAGCAAAATGAAAACAGGATAAGGCAGGTAGTTCTCATCTCCTGGCTGAATTTTGCCCTTTTCGGTGTTGATGCGGGCGTGGTTAGCCTGGCGCAAAATAGCAGCGGCGATAACTTGCTGTTCTTCTTGGCTGATTTCGTGCATCTGGAGAATGGTTACTTGACCCGGCTCAAATAAATCCCTAGGAGCCAGGTGCTCTACGTTACTAAAGTAAGGGGAGCGAGCAATTTGTTCCAGCTTCCACTCCAAAGCAGGGGCCGAGGATCCTTGGGAGCCGTCTTCTCTGGAGTCTGCTTCGTTGACGGCCTCGATCAGATCCTGAATTGTCCAGTGCAGTGGATCAAACTGAGTAACCTTGCGAAAGGCTTTCTCCAGAAAAGATTTCTGTCGCTCGGTGGTCTCTGGAAGCAGAGCAAGGATGTCAAAAAATTTGAGAGAAGACACCCGAATCTTAATTTCCTGAGGAGAAAGAACCTTGACCCTAGGTCTGTAGCCATCTTCCCCTACAAACTTGGGATGAGACTGCATTTCCGCTAAAGTGTGGTATTCTCCATGCGGATCAAAAATTAGGACAGCAGCGCGATTTTTGGGCAACATCAGCTCTTCCACCAAAACCGCTGCTGTGTAGGATTTGCCGGAGCCGGTTCCTGCTAAAATGGCTAGATGAGTGCTGACCATTTCCTTGACATCCAGAACCACAGGAACTGCTCCTTCCTCGCGCAGTAGCAGACTGCCCAAGTGGGCCCCCCCAACTGCTGTTTCCTCCCGCTTGTTCAAGACGGATTTCAAAAGCTGATTGGAAGCCAAAAAGACCTTAGCGCCCGGCTCCGGGGAGCGGCGGGGGTTAATAAAGCCCATAGCCCGATCGAAATAGCCGATGACTTCGACGGTTACAGCGTAGATCTCCGGGTTGGGATGGGTAAAGCCAACTAGGGCCACAATGGTGCTGGGATCGATCTCCGTGTCGGCAAAGATGCGATCGGGGATGTGATCCAAAAGCTGAACTTGTCTAATTTTACCCAAGATCTTTAGAGGTTGGGACTGAGAATCTCGCACCTCGTAATAGACAAAATCGCCCACCTTTACCGCTTGGGTATTGGAGGTAATAAACACATATTGGTTGGAGGTCTCGCCAGGGCCTTTGACGGTGCCGATCACCTCCGGAGTATCCTCCGCCGGGAAAGAGGGGCTTTCTCTAGGGCGGCCATTGGAAGTGTCCAGAGTTTTTTGGTTCATCGGCGTATCGCTCCTACGGTTATTTTCCAAGCCAGTTCCTTGCTTAAAATTTGCAGAGCTCGTCGCTGGGCGGGGTCAGAAAACATAGGTATGATATCGTTTAAGACTTGATAGACAAGGTGGTTGGCAAAATTACCACCGCTGCTTAAGAGCAGTCCATAGTACGAAAATTGGGTTTGGCCTTGAGGGTTGAGATGAAAGCGTAGAATTTCCTCCTGGCTCATGCGAAAGACAGGCGTGTTGACAGGCACCACTACGCGCGGGATCCCTTGCCAGCCACAACCCCTTTCTTCGTCCAAAGCTCCTATGAGGATTACCGAAAGTAATGTACGCACCTCATTTTGCAAATCAGGAGAGAAATAAGGATCCGGCTGGCTGGAAAGACGGGGCCCAGCGTTAGGAAACATGGGGTTTAAAATCTGACTGTTGTAAACTAAGCCCACAGCCCAGTGCCGTTGGTTGCTTTCCAGCTTGACAAAGCTGCCAAAGCCATAGTCTTCAGGGGAGGGAGGGTTTTTGACCTCTAGAGCATCATCCACCTGTACCACGTAGTCGCAGTGACTGTTGGAGCGAACCACCTTACCCAGTCTCATCAGATCCGTCTCCGCTGCAGCTTGCTAAGGGTTTTCCGCGATAGCCGGAGGTTAAGCTTCTCGCGGCTGGCCCACTCCTGCATTAGGCGCAAGAAAAGGTTGCGATCTTCATTGCGGATAACGGCCACCTGATCTGCCGTCTCCAGTACATACGGGTAGCCTCGGCCAATAATTACCTCACAGCGTACCAAATCTACCAGCCAATCCAACAGGCCTGCCTCGTAAACCCAAACGGGGATCTCTAGTCGAGCTGGAAAGTTCTCGTTAGTGGTGCGTAGGTAAACAAACCCCACTCGCCTTTGCATTTCCTGGTAGCGGCTGAGGATCCCCTCTTGAGGGTTGAGAACGCCACTGCAGGCGCAGACAAAAAAAGGGGTTCGGTCTCCCCACTCTAACCAGGAGCTAAGGAGCTGCGCATCGTGTAGGTAGGGAGCTTCGGGAAGATCAAAGCAGTGCCTTAGCAGCGTTACCAAGTCCGAGCTGTATGTAGTGTCAATGTAAGCTACAACAGGGATCCGGTTTTGCTCACTAGCTCGCAGTACCTGTAACAAACACTCCACATAGAAGTCTTGACTCTTAGCATCAAGAGTTTCAGCAAAAGTAGCCACCAATACCCCATCCAAGAAGGCTAGTTTTTGGGATCCAGGTCGAGATTGCCAAATATATTCGGCAACTTTTTCTGTTTCCATCTGAAAGCGGCGCCTGTTGACGATACTCTCTTTGGGCTCGCCGCTACTTCCCGCTTCCAAATCTCTTGGCGTTAGCACATCGACCTGAATATCCTTTTGGTATAGGCCCTGGTCGCAGTGATAGTTCTCATACCAGCCAATCTGCACTAGGGCTACCGGTATTGACAAATCTTTGCTGGGGTAGATTTGGGATCCATCTACTGCAAAGGTAGGGATGTTTTTAATAACTGGTCTTGCCCATTCATAGCTTTCTTCATAGCTATTCCACTTTTGCTTAAAAGGGACTGTCCAGCTGGAGTAAAGATCCCATTCCTGAGTAGGCAAGGCACCTGGGAAAGCCAATCGAGCTACTCTTTCAGCAATCTTTGCGCTTGACCACTGGCACAATTTCTCCATCGCCTGGCGGTACCACTCTCGGCGCTCTGAAAGCCCTCGATCGAAAGTAGCAAAAGCCTCGCGCTTCTGCCGTAAAACAGCCAGCACCCGGTCAGCTCTAAAAACCATGACTGTCATTCCTCCTCATCATCCGGAGTGCCTTTCCACGCGAATGATGTTTTCTGTTACTTGCTCAAAGGTATTGTCATGGCTAATTACAAATAACTGTTCAAAGGAACGCAAGTTGGTAATGGCTTCCGCTAGTCGTTGGCGGCGCTGGGCATCCATGTTGGCAGTAGGCTCGTCAAAAAAGGCAATGTCCAACTGTCCCAGTACCTTGAGCAAAGCTAAGCGAACAGCTAGAGCTGCCGACATTTGCTCTCCTCCAGAAAGGCTGGCAAAACGTCGTTTGGCCCCCCCTCTTTCTTGGATGCGAATCTCATAGTCGGGTTCCCAAGTAAGGCTGACATCAGAGCGGTTGAGAATTTCGCGAAAGAGGTGATCGGCAACAATGTTGATCTGTTGCAGGTAGTACTGGGCAATTTGAGGACCGGCTTTTTTGTAGGTATCTCGACTAAACTTAATGAAGCGGTGCAGCCGCTCTTTTTCAGCTCTTTCCACCTCAGCTTGCTTTAAGGCTTGCTTCACCTGTTCCAGTTGCTGCAGTCTCTCCTGGATTTTCTGCAACTGCGGGGAAAGGCTTTCCAGTCGAGCTTGGGCCTTGGCTTTTTGGATTTCGGTAGACTGCAAAAGGGATCGAAGATGTTGGTGCTCCTGCGGCTGGTAGAGGGAAGTTAGCGGATCCAGCTTTGCCTGCAGTTGAGCTAGTTGAGTTTGCAACTCTTGCTGTTGGGCCTTGAGCTCGGCTAGTTTTTGTTCCCGCTCGGTTAGCAATTTGGCAATAGGCTCCGCCCGTAGGTAGCGTTCGTGATCTAAGCGGTATCTTTCGCGTTCTTCCTGTAGGGATCCCAGCTCCTGCTCCAGGTGTTCAGTTTGGGACAGGGCTTCTTCAAGAGGTTGGAGCACTGCCTCTAAGTCCTGGATTTGCTGAAGGTAGCCGGCTTGCAGGCCTAGGTACTGCTCCTCCAGCTTAAGCTCTGCCTTTAGCCACTCAGCTTGGCTTCTGGGATCCCCTAATTCTCTTAAAGTTTCAGCAGTTTTTGCAATTTGAGCTTGCAGGTAATCTTTGGAGCCCTCTATCTGTTCCCAACGGTCGATCTGGGCTTGCTTTTCTTGCTTAGCTTTCTGTATTTGGTCTAAGACTAGCTGGGATGCTTGGAGTTCATCTTGGCGCTGGGGCAAGCTTTGGGCTAGAAGCTGCATGCGGATAAAAGTTTCGTAGCCGTCGCGGTGGCGCCTCTGCTCCTCCTGCAAAGCAGTGATCTTTTCATCCAGCTCCAAAAGAGGATCGAGCTCATGTTCTAGAGTTTGAATCTGCTGCTGAAGCTGATGAACCTGATTCTCAATCCGCTGATACTCTTGCTCTACTTGTGGCTTGTTGCTGAGCTCCCTTTCTAGGCGCTGGAGCTGGCTTTTGGGATCTCCCAATGCCTGGAGAGCCTGTCCAATTTCCTGGTGTTGCCGGAGAAAGTTGTGCTCAGCCTCAAGGCTCCATTGAAGATCCTCAATTTTGCGTTGCCGTTCGTTTTGCAGGTGTGTCAATTGCTCAATTTGAGCCTCCAGCTCAGGGATCTGGGCAGTCAAGCCAATTAGGGGCTGCAGGGCCTTGAGCTGCCTCTGGATGTCAGCCAGTTGCTGGCGCAGTTGAGTCTCATCTGTTTGTGGAGCAAGATCCTGAAGGATTTGGTGGATTGACTGCAGCAAACGTTGGTTCAGAACCAAAGACTGATACAGGACTTCCGGGAGCTGCTGCCACAGGACCTGAAACTGAGGGTAGTTGCGTTGGTAGACAGCTAGCTCTTGGATAAGCTCCTGGATGCGGCGATGGCACTCGGTAAGTTGGCAAGAGCTTTCCTCAAAAAGGTCTTTCAGCTCTTGTTGAAACTGCCGTGCTGCTGCGATGCGGCTTAGCTGAGTTTGCAGCCGTTCTCGTTGAGCCTCTAGCCTGGGTAGGCTGGCTAGTCGCTCCAGGTCGGCCTGTCGTTGTTGAAGCTGCTGCTGCAGGTGTTCCAGTTGGGTGCGGGCCTGCTCCCGCTCTATCTCTTGTTGTTTAAGTTCAAGGCGCAAGGTCTGAAAGTAGGCTAGCTTTTGGCTAATTTGGTTATAACGTTGTTCCAATTCAGTCTGCCTTTGGCAGAGAGCTTGCAAGGAAAGCCTATCGGCTTCCATTTTCTGCAAAAGCTGAAGCTGCTGCTGATATTCGGATCCGCGCAACTGTAGCTGGTGAAGATGCTGCCTCAGCGCTTCCCGCTGGGCCATTAGAGTTTGTCGGATCCCTCGTAGCTTTTCTTGCTCGACAATGAGGTTTTCCAGCTCTAGATAGCGCCTATAGGCTGGTTGATGCTGTTGACAAATGATCTGGGCTTGCTCCGCTTCTTGAACTCGGCTCTGTAGGAGTTGACACCATTCAGCTTGGGCTGACCACTTTCCTTGTAGTTGTTCCCATTCCTGGTATAGCTGTAGCAAGGTATTGAGCTGCTGAGTCCAGCGGTCTTGTTGGCGCTCCAGCTCTTCCTGGAGCTGAACTTTAGGTGCAAGATCTTCTAGCTCCTGTTTCCAGCGCTGTAGCTGGCTTAGTTTTTCCTGAAGTCTTGCCAGTTGATTCTCAATATTCTGCTTTTGCAAGAGTAGGTTCTCTCGCTGCCTTAGCCACTCCAAGCGCTGCTGCTGTTGCTTTTCCAACTCCCGCAGCTGAGCCTCTATGGCTAGGAAGCGCTGTGCCCCTGCTCGAGATTGTTCTTGCTCTGCTTGAGCTTGCTTGGCTTCTGCCCATAGCTTTTCTGCTTGCTCAAGGGATAGATTTAGTAGCGATCTCTTTTGCTCCAGTTGAACAATTTGCTGCTCAAGTGTTTGGATTTGCTCAAGCAGCTTCTCCAGGTGTTCAAGCTTCTGCCTAGTTTCACTTAGGGTATGGATGCATTGATTGAGATGTGTTCGCCAGTAGTTTGACTCTCGCTCAATCTCTTGCTGTTCTGATTGGAGTAGATCCCAGTCTTGCAGTTGTTGATGAAGCAGCTCGATTCTGTGCTTAACAGCCTGAACCTGTGCCTCACTGTATTTTTCAACCGTCTGCAAATCCTTAGCAACCTGCTGATATTCTTCTACCTTCAAGATACGGTCGAAGACTTCTTTTCGTTCTTTGCTTGTTTTGAGAAAGTCTGCTGTAAATGTACCCTGAGGCACACCGATAGTTGTAGCAAACAGCCGTGCTAAATCTGTACCCGCGGGCACTCCCAAGTGTTGCCTTAGCCAAGCCAGTACATCGGTTTTGCGTTCGCAGTCTAGGCGCTGCTTGAGCTGGGGGTCAAAGAGGCGATAGCCCTGGGCTACACTGCGGCGGACACTGTAGGTGCGCTGATCCCATTTCGAGACAAACTGTACAGTGGCCACCGCATCGTTGGCGCCTGTGCGAATCAGCTCCTCTTGGTTGTAGGGACAGTAGTCAAACAGAACCCAAGCAATGGCCTCCAGAATGCTGGTTTTTCCGGCTCCGTTTTCTCCACAGATAGCGTTGATGCCGGGTTCAAATTCAAAGACAGCTTCCTCGTAGGCCTTAAAGTTCTGGAGAGCTACCGATAGGATCCGCATGATCAGTCTTCTTCTCCTACAAAAGCTCCGCTCAGGCGGGTGTATATCTCTACCTCGCTTTGTCCCTCCAAGACTCTTTCTTTGAGATCCAAAAGCAGCTGCGCCAGCTCCTTGCTGCGCTTCCGGTAGTGGGCATGACTGCTCAGCAGATCCCTATAGATTTTCTCTTCAACTTGGAGCCTTTGCTCTTCTTCAAGGGAAAGAGCGGCCGAGCCAATCTCAAGAGAATTGGCCTCGAAACGAAACAGGACAACCAGGGCACCAGTAAGCTGCTGAATTTGCCGTTGCAGAGCTCGGCTATCCAGCTCGTGCTTGGCAAAGCCCACCTGGCCTACCAGCCGCAACTCTACCAGCGGCTCTGGCCCGTCGCCTGGCGGCCCAACTTCCTTGGCCATGGCAAGGGCTGCTGCAGCAATTTCGGCAGGCGTTTCTCGACCCTTAGCCTCGAGGTAGAGTCGCTGACAGGGTCTTTGGTAGTAATCCTGCACCAGCTCTGCCTGGGGCGGTCCCTCTCCCCAGCAGACGCGATAAGCCCCTCGCGGAAGGTCCCATTCAGCAGTACTGGTGGCCTCCAGCGATCCTGGATTGAAGATCCAGCCTTCTTCTGCATAGCTTTTGTGGATATGTCCCAAGGCTAGATAGCCCACCCCCACCTCCCGTAGAGGCAGGAGATCCCGGTAGCGCAAGGCGCCCTGGTAGCGGGCAATTTGCCCTTCCAGTCCGTGGTGGAACATCAACACCACCCGCTCGGGGCCAGGAGGCAACTGCCGAATAGCTGCCGCCAACTGCTCAATGGACTTGGGAGCCGCTGACCCGTACCACTGGGAGCCGATGACCCGCACCCCACAGGGGAGATCTAAGTAGCTACCCCGCCCGTCTGACCAGGGGTGCAGCTCCAGGCCCTGTTCCCCTTCCTCTGGCTCCAGCAAAATGAGCTCTCCGTGATCGGCCAAGTAGCGCAGCCAACTGGTCTTGACACCATAGGGGCGACTGTCGTGGTTGCCCTCGATGGCCAAAACCGGGATCCCTGCCTGCTTCAGCTCCCGCAAGACAAGCTGGGCTTGGTTGAGAACCCCCGGCTGAATTTGTCGATGCTCAAACAGGTCGCCAGCAATGAGGACAAAGTCTACCCGCTTCTGAATGGCATGGCGGCGCACCACATCCCGAAAGGCCAAGAAAAAGTCTTTGCTCCGTTCTGGACTGTCGTAGCGGTCGCAGCCCAGATGTACATCGGCCAAATGCAAAAAGGTGCAGGTAGAAGTGGCCATCGCCAGAGCTTGTCAGCAAATTGCTCACAGTTTAGCAAACGGATCTTGAGGGATCCCTGCCCCGCAATTTTCGGCTTCACGCCGCTGGGGTAGGCACTGCCCTTCTGCTGCCAGACCGATCATTTAGGCTAGCCACTGAAACGAGTGATCCATCCCGGCCAGCTCTTTCTGCAAGCTGAAAGTCCGTTACACAACTATGCAAAGGAGAGATCCCCAGCCTGCCGTAATCCCTCAGGTGGGAGGGGATGCCTGGCTCCTGAGTTTAATTATTGTGAAGCGACAGGGGGTTTACAGAGGCTGACCTATAATGCCAGGTAAGCCCCGCCCAGGGGGGAATCCCCAGTTTTGCTAGGGCGGGGGTGCTTCGTTCCTAGTCGCAAGAGAGGAGTTCTTGATGACAACTACACCTAAGGAGCGAGAGCCAAAAGTCAAGGTTTCGGTTGATATCGATCCAGTTCCCACCTCATTTGAGAAATGGGCCAAGCCAGGGCACTTCGATCGCAGCCTGGCGCGGGGGCCCAAGACCACGACCTGGATCTGGAACCTGCATGCTCTTGCCCATGACTTCGACAGTCACACCAGCGACTTAGAAGACATCTCTCGCAAGATCTTTTCGGCGCACTTCGGCCACCTGGCGGTGGTCTTCGTTTGGCTGAGCGGCATGTACTACCACGGCGCTCAGTTTTCCAACTACTCCGCTTGGCTGGCTGATCCCATCAATGTCAAGCCCAGCGCCCAGGTAGTCTGGCCCATTTTTGGCCAGGAGATCCTCAACGGTGATGTGGGCGGCGGCTTTGAAGGGATCCGCATCACGTCGGGCCTCTTTCACCTCTGGCGGGCTGCCGGCATCACCAATGAGTTTCAGCTCCTGGTAACGGCCATTGGCGGCTTGGTGATGGCCGCCCTCTGCCTGTTTGCTGGCTGGTTCCACTACCACAAGCGGGCTCCCAAGCTGGAGTGGTTCCAAAACGTAGAGTCGATGCTCAACCACCACCTGGCGGGCCTGCTGGGGCTAGGTGCGCTGGCCTGGGCTGGTCACCAAATCCACGTGGCCATTCCCATCAACAAGATGTTGGATGCCGGCGTGCCGGCGGCCCAGATCCCTCTGCCCCATGAATTCATCCTCAAGCCGGCCCTGATGAAGGAGATGTTCCCCAGCGTGGATTGGGGCTTCTTCAGCGGGGTGGTGCCTTTCTTTACCTTGGACTGGGGCAAGTACGCGGAGTTCCTCACCTTCAAGGGTGGTCTGGATCCGCAAACGGGCGCCCTCTGGCTGACGGATCAGGCCCACCACCACCTGGCCATCGCCGTGCTCTTTATCGTGGCTGGCCACATGTACCGCACCAACTGGGGCATTGGCCACTCCATTAAGGAGATCCTGGAAGCCCACAAGGGCCCCTACACGGGCGAGGGCCACAAGGGTCTGTACGAAGTGCTAACCACCTCTTGGCACGCCCAACTGGCCATCAACCTGGCCATGGTGGGATCCCTGAGCATCATCGTGGCCCAGCACATGTACGCCATGAACCCCTATCCCTACATGGGCATTGACTACGCCACCCAGATCTCCTTATTTACCCACCACATGTGGATAGGGGGCCTGTTTATCGTTGGCGGCGCTGCCCACGGGGCCATCTACATGGTTCGCGATTATGACCCGGCGGTGAACCGCAACAATGTCTTGGATCGGGTGATCCGCCACCGCGACGCCATCATCAGCCACCTGAACTGGGTGTGCCTGTTCCTAGGCTTCCACGCCTTCGGCTTCTACGTTCACAACGACACGATGCAGGCCCTGGGCCGTCCGCAGGACATGTTCTCGGATACAGGCATCCAGCTGCAGCCCATTTTTGCCCAGTGGATTCAATCGCTGCACACCAAGGCCATCGCTAGCACTGCTCCCTATGTGGGCGCTTCGGTAAGCCCCATCTTCGGGGGTGATGTGGTGGCTGTGGGTGGCAAGGTGTCCATGATGCCAATGGTGCTGGGCACGGCGGACTTCATGGTCCACCACATTCACGCCATGACCATTCACATCACGGTATTGATCCTGCTCAAGGGGGTGCTGTTTGCCCGCTCTTCTCGCCTGATCCCCGATAAGGCCAAGCTGGGCTTCCGCTTCCCCTGCGATGGCCCAGGCCGTGGCGGCACTTGCCAAGTCTCCGCTTGGGATCACGTGTTCCTAGGGCTGTTCTGGATGTACAACTGCATCTCGATCGTGATCTTCCACTTCAGTTGGAAGATGCAGAGCGACATCTGGGGCACCGTCAACCCGGACGGCACGATTGAGCACATCACCGGAGGCAACTTTGCGGCCAGCGCTATCAACATCAACGGCTGGTTGCGGGACTTCCTGTGGGCCCAATCGGTGCAGGTGATCAACTCCTATGGCTCGGCGCTGTCGGCCTATGGACTGCTCTTCTTGGGCGCCCACTTCGTCTGGGCCTTCAGCTTAATGTTCCTGTTCAGCGGCCGTGGCTACTGGCAGGAGCTGATCGAGTCCATCGTCTGGGCCCATAACAAACTGAAAGTTGCTCCGGCCATTCAACCTCGCGCCCTCAGCATCATCCAGGGGCGGGCGGTCGGTGTGGCCCACTACCTGCTGGGCGGAATCGTGACCACTTGGGCGTTCTTCCTGGCACGGTTTGCCGCACTCGGCTAAGGCAAGGAGGAAGAGACAATCATGACCACTGCAACTCGTTTTCCCCAATTCAGCCAAGACCTGGCTAGCGATCCCACTACTCGACGTCTGTGGTATGGCATTGCCACCGCCCACGACTTTGAGACCCACGATGGCATGACAGAGGAGCGGCTCTACCAAAAGCTGTTTGCCACTCACTTCGGCCATCTGGCGATCATCTTCCTGTGGGCCTCTGGCAACGTCTTCCACATCGCCTGGCAGGGCAACTATGAGCAATGGGTGGCCAACCCCACCGGCGTCACGCCTATTGCCCACGCCATTTGGGATCCCCACTTTGGCAAGGCGGCAGTGGAGGCCTTCACCCAACCTGGTGGCGGTGGCCCTGTGAATGCGGCCTACTCTGGCCTCTATTACTGGTTCAACACCATTGGCCTACGCACCAACGGCGATCTCTACGCCGGCGCCATTGGCCTACTGCTACTAGCAGCGGTGTTCCTGTTTGCTGGCTGGCTGCACCTGCAGCCTCGCTTCCGCCCCAGCCTGAGCTGGTTTAAGAACGCCGAAGCCCGTCTCAACCACCACCTGGCCGGCCTGTTTGGCGTCAGCTCCTTGGCTTGGGCGGGCCACCTGATCCATGTGGCCATCCCCGAGTCCCGCGGTCAGCACGTAGGTTGGGACAACTTCCTCACCACCCTGCCACACCCAGCGGGCCTGAAGCCGTTCTTCACCCTCAACTGGGGGGTGTACGCCCAGAACCCGGACACGGCCAACCACGTCTGGGGCACGGCAGAAGGGGCGGGCACGGCCATCCTTACCTTCTTGGGCGGCTTCAACCCCAACACCCAGTCTCTGTGGCTGACGGACATGGCCCACCACCACCTGGCCATTGCGGTGATCTTCATCGTGGCTGGGCACATGTATCGAACCAACTGGGGCATCGGCCACAGCATCCGCGAGATCCTGGGCGCCCATAACCCACCCAAGAACACTCCCTTTGGGGGCCTACTGGGCGAAGGGCACAAGGGCCTCTACGACACGGTCAACAACTCCCTGCACTTCCAATTGGCACTGGCTCTGGCCTGCTTGGGGGTGGTGACCTCGCTGGTGGCCCAGCATATGTACGCCCTCAACCCCTACGTGTTCATGTCCATGGATCACACCACGGAGGCGGCTCTCTACACCCATCACCAGTACATTGCTGGCTTCTTGATGGTAGGAGCTTTTGCTCACGGAGCCATCTTCCTGGTGCGGGACTACGATCCCGAGGCCAACAAGAACAACGTGCTGGCGCGGGTGCTGGATCACAAGGAGGCGATCATCTCCCACCTGAGCTGGGTGTCGCTATTCCTGGGCTTCCACACGCTGGGGCTGTACGTCCACAACGACGTCATGCAGGCCTTTGGCACGCCGGAGAAGCAAATCCTGATCGAGCCGGTGTTTGCCCAGTTCATCCAGGCCTCCCACGGCAAGATGCTCTATGGCATGAACGTGCTGTTGTCGGATCCCAACAGCATTGCCTCCACTGCTTGGCCCAACCACGGCAACGTGTGGCTGCCAGGCTGGCTGCAAGCCATTAACGACCCCAATGGGTTCCTCTTCCTGCCCATTGGCCCTGGGGACTTCCTAGTGCACCACGCCATTGCCCTAGGCCTGCACACCACCACGTTGATCCTGGTCAAGGGGGCGCTGGATGCCCGCGGCTCTAAGCTGATGCCGGACAAGAAAGACTTCGGCTACAGCTTCCCCTGCGACGGGCCGGGCCGGGGCGGCACCTGCGACATCTCGGCCTGGGATGCTTTCTACCTGGCCATGTTCTGGATGCTGAACACCATTGGCTGGGTCACCTTCTACTGGCACTGGAAGCACCTGGGGATCTGGAGCGGCAACACCGCCCAGTTCAACGAGAACTCCACCTACCTCATGGGCTGGCTGCGGGACTACCTCTGGGCCAACTCCGCTCAGTTGATCAACGGCTACAACCCCTACGGGATGAACAACCTGTCGGTTTGGGCCTGGATGTTCCTGTTCGGCCACTTGGTGTGGGCCACGGGGTTCATGTTCCTCATCTCCTGGCGCGGCTACTGGCAAGAGCTGATCGAGACCTTGGTGTGGGCGCATGAGCGCACTCCCTTGGCTAACTTGATCCGCTGGAAGGATAAGCCAGTGGCCCTGTCGATTGTGCAAGGGCGCTTGGTGGGTCTAGCCCACTTCACAGTGGGGTACGTGCTGACCTACGCGGCCTTCCTCATCGCCTCGACGGCTTCCTTGTCGGGCTAACTGCCTAGCTAGAGCAACTCAGGGATCCCTAGGCGGGATCCCTTTTTTGCTGCTTGAACCTTGGATAGGAACTCGGTCAAGCTTTACATGGACTCGGGGGCACTTAGGCCAAGGATGCCAGTGAGCACGTTAAACAAGACCTGCCGCGTAGCTTGCACTAGTTGAATGCGGGCTTGTGCCAAGAGGGGATCCTCTTTCAAGAGAGGTAAAATGCGGCAGTTGTCGTAAAACTTGTTGAAATCGGCAGCAACGGCTTCTGCATAGCGGATGATTTTATGCGGGGCGCGCTCCTCGGCAGCGGCAATCAGCTCATCCGGCAGAGCCAACAGGCGCAACAGCAAGGCTCGCTCTTCGGGTTCTCTGTAGGGCAGTCTTCGTTGCTCCGTCAGGGCAACTTCGTCAGTTAGTTTCACTTTTTCTTCCTCCTGTAACCGCCGCAACAGGGTACAGCAGCGGGCGTGGCTGTAGTGGACATAGACCACTGGGTTATCGAAAGTTTGCTTGACAGCTAAATCCAAATCAAAGTTGATGGGACTGTCCATGCTGCTGCTGAGCAAAAACCAGCGCGCTGCGTCGACCCCCACGCCAATTTCTGGATCTTCGATGAGATCGTTTAGCGAAACAAAATTGCCAGTGCGCTTGGACATGCGCACTTCGACCTTCTCTCCAGTTTCCGGGTCAGCTTTAAACAACTTGACAAATTGGCCAATCAGGATTTCCAGCTTCACCTCTGGGTTGAAGGCCGCCACCGCTGCCCTCAGGCGACCAATATAGCCATGGTGATCCGAGCCAAGGATGTTGATCAGCCGCTGGTAGCCCCGCCGGACTTTGTCGCGGTGGTAAGCGATATCAGCCGCTAGGTAGGTAAACGAGCCATCAGCCTTCTGCACCACCCGATCCTTGTCGTCGCCAAATTCTTGGGTTTTGAAGTAAACGGCCTCCTCGGCCCCTAGCTTGGGATCCTCGCCTCGCGGCGCTCTAGCCCTATAGAGAAAACCGCGCTCTTGCAGCTCTTGCAAAGCCTGCTGGATAGCGCTCAGGCCCGTCTGGGGATCTGGCGTATGCAAGCAGCGCTCGCTAAACCAGTGATCGAACTCGGTGCGCAACTGCTGTAGGGTCTGCTTTTGCCAGGCCAGGATTTCCTCATAAGCAAACTCTATGTATTCCTCTAGGCTGGCTGGCAGAGGGCGGATCCCAGCCTGCACTTGCTCCAGCAGCCGCCGAGCAATATCGATCAAGTAACTGCCGTGATAGCCGTCCTCTGGCAGAGCCACTTCTTCGCCCTGGAGTTGCCGCACCCGCACCTCTAGAGACTGACCTAAGAGCCGCATCTGATTGCCGGCATCGTTAATGTAGAACTCCCGCTCCACTTGGTGGCCTGTCCAGCGCAGCAGGTTAGCCAGGGTGGAGCCAACCGCCGCCCAGCGGCCATGCCCTACGTGCAGCGGACCTGTCGGGTTGGCGGAAACATATTCCAGCAAAATGCGCTCAGGATGGGGGGTAGCTGTTTTGCCAAAGTCGTCCCCCAACCTCAACAACTCTTGCAGTCGCCTGGCCAAAAAGGGATCCCCAAGCCGAAAGTTGAGGTACCCTCCCCCTGCCACCTCAGTTTCAATATCCGGCAAATCCAGGTGTTTTTGCAGGGTTTGAGCAATCTGAGCCGGCGCTAGGCGGCAGAGCTTGGCCATTCCCAAGGGAGTGGGACAGGCGTAATCGCCATAGCGAGGATCGCTGGGGATCTGAACAACTGGCACCACGCCGGCTGCCTGCTCGGGAGTCAAGGACCCCAGTTGCCCTGCTGCGGCTGCCTGTTGAATGCTTTCAGCTACGGCAGCGGTGAGAAAGCGAATCAGGGAGGTAGATAGAGACTGAGTGACCATGGTTGAGGGTACCAAGACAACTCTGCGAAAGCTCAACTAGGCAGCAGCGTGTCTCTTGATTTTGACACAACTGCCTCCTCTCTGCTCCAGCCGGCCTGGTTCTATGGGGTGAAGACCAAAATCCTAGTGTCTCGAGGATGGCAATTTCCAACGGACGAGAGCAGTCTGCCTTGCCACGAAGCAGTTGCGGCTACCACCTAGTTTTGGTTGCCCCGCGCTGCGCAAGAGGCGTTCAGGGGCCTTCACCTCAGCCACCGCCAAAGTTACGGCGTGAAGTCTGTTGCTACTTAATGCTGACTGTAACCACCGGCACTTTACCTGTAGACAAGAAACTTTGTCTTCCAGTGAAATTAAGCAGGCTAACTCCATCGGCTTGGCAAGGTCTAGTAAGCTTGCCGATTGGGCTCGCCAAAAGGCTGCTAGCAACAGATAAACGGTAACAACAAGTAACGGCTGACTAAAGCTGGTAGTGATCCCAAAAAAAAGCTGAATAAGTTTCGTGAGACAGGAAATCCCTTCTACCTTAGAGGAGATCAGTAGGGGACAAGGGCCCTTGGAGACCTTTGTTTTGATTAAGCAAGTGCCCGATCCTAACAGCAAAACGGGCGTCAACAGCGATGGCACCATCGACCGGGCCAAGGCCAAGCGGATGTTAAACCCCTTTGATCGCTATGCCCTGGAAGCGGCTCTCCAAACCAAACGCCAGCACGGGGCCAGGGTGACGGCAATCACCATGGGGCCACCGCCAGCCATCGAGGTACTTTACGAGGCCATTGCCCACGGCGTGGATCGGGGCATTCTGATAACCGATCGCCGCCTCGCTGCTTCCGATACCTTGGCCACTGCCTACACCTTGGCCCAGACAGTTCGCTATGCGGGCCAGCCGGATATCCTCTTCTGCGGGCTCCAGACCACCGACGGCGATACAGCCCAAGTGGGGCCCCAGTTGGCGGAGCGGCTGGGGATCCCTCAGGTTACCTATTGCGAGGCCTTCGAGATCCAAGAGGGGATCTTGGTGGCGCGGCGGGCTATCGAAGGAGGATCCCAGACAGTAAGGGTGCCCTTGCCGGTTCTGGTTACAGTGGCCAACACAGCGCGACGCTTGGCCTACCCTACCCTGCGCGGCATGCAGCGGGTGCAGCGGCTCATGCGGGACGAGGCAGCACGGGCTGAGGTCATCCAGATTCTTAGCCTAGACGACATAGGGGCCGATCCAGATCGCTGTGGCCTCAAGGGATCCCCGACCATTGTGGCCGCTACCGAAAAAGTTGGGGAGATGGGCGGCCGGTGTCAAGTTTTTCAGGGGCAGCCGCTGCCCCAACTGGTGCAACAACTCACCCAAGCCGTTGACTTGTTCCGCTACACCCTGACCTTCTAGCTTCCCCACCCCAAGAGGAGTCCCAACTTATGGATAGCAAGCGGGTAGTGGTCTTTGCCGAGCAAGTAGACGGGGAGCTACAGCCCATCGCTCTGGAGTTGTTAGGAGCAGGGCGACGGCTAGCGGACAAGCTAGGAGGGATCCTGAGTGCCTTGGTCCTTGGGCACAACATCGCCCACTTGCCCTCCCTTCTCATCGGCCACGGGGCGGATCAAGTCTTCATTGCCGATCACCCAGAGCTGGCTCAATACCGCACTCTGCCTTACCGCCGCGTCATCGTGGATCTCATCAAAAGCTGGCCTCAGCCGCCCCACATCCTGCTGTTTGGGGCCACCACCACTGGCCGCGACTTGGCCCCCCGCTTGGCAGCCCACCTGGAAACGGGCTTGACCGCCGATTGCACCGAGCTGGACATCGGCCCCTTTGAGTACACCAACAGCAGAGATCCCAGCAAGGCTGGCTTCTTCCCCGCCTGCCTGTACGCCATTCGGCCCAGCTTTGGCGAATCGCTCAAAGCCCGCATTCTTGGACCTTGGAAGAATCCGCAAATGGCCACGGTGCGCCCTGGGGTGATGCTGCCCCTGCCATGGGACGGATCCCGCCAGGGGGAGGTGATCCCGGTGCCGGTTAACCTGAAGCCGGAGGATCTAAAGTTGCACATTGTGGAAACGGTGCGCAACCTCTCTCAGGCAGTGGATCTCAGCCGCGCCAAAGTCATCGTTGCAGGCGGCTACGGCCTGGGATGCGCGGAAGGCTTTGAGCTGATGAGGGAGCTAGCCGCCTGTTTCCCCAACAGCGCCGTTGGCTCTTCTCGCAAGGCTGTCGATGCCGGCTGGATCCCCTATGCCCATCAGGTAGGCCAAACGGGGAAAACTGTCCGTCCCCAGCTCTACATTGCCTGTGGCATCTCGGGAGCCATCCAGCACCGAGTTGGCATGGACAAGTCCCAGCTCATCATCGCCATCAACAAGGACAGCTCCGCCCCCATCTTCAAATTTGCCCACTACGGCATTGTGGGGGATCTCTACCAGGTGGTGCCAGAGCTAATTCGGCACCTGAAACAGGCTCAGGAGGAGAGGCGAGAAGGAGCCAATGTCCAACAACCCTTCCAGCAGCGGCTCCCTCTTCTACAAAGGCCCTAGAAAGACGGGTGTAGGGCCATCGTTAGCAGACCCTGCTGCCCCAGCAACAGCTCCCGCAACAGGGTTACTAGGCCCACCCAAACCACAGGCGCCATGTCCACACCCCCTAGAGGCGGGATCAGGCGGCGTGTCGGGCGCAACAGAAACTCGGTTAGGCCGACCACCAGGGAGTAGGGAAGGCGGGAAGTATCCAGTTGCGGATACCAGGACAGGAAAATGCGCAGCACAAACAGCACGGTGTAGGTTGCCAACAGCGGACCTAGCACCCAGGCAGCGAATATCGGCAGCATACGTCTTGCAGGAACTAGGGGATTCGGAGCCCAACGGGGATGTAGGCGCTCGGCTCTAACCTTAGACTCAGCTTCTTAAAACTTTAACTCCATTTCCAAGATAGTCCTACAGGCAGCCGTTAGAGACTAGCGCCATAATGGTCGTATCTTACTGACTGCAGGGAGGGATCCCATGCAGGGAAGACTCCAAGAGATCGATATCCGCAGCATTCTCCAGCTGATCGAGTTGGGCCAGCGCACCGGCGAACTTTTCGTGGAGGCAAACTCTTCCCTCTACTGGTTTATCTTCTTCCTCAATGGGCGGATCATCTATGCCTCTGAAGGCGAAGGCAACGTTGCTCGTCTCAGGGACTACCTGCGCCGCTTCCAGCTCGAAGCTGCCTTAGACGAAATTCAAATGCCACCCAAAGCAGCGGTGAATATCCCCGAGTACAGCCGCCTCTGGTCTTTGCTGGAAAACCACAAGCTCAACCCCAGCCAAGGTAAGCAAATCCTGCTGGGCATGGTGCGGGAAGTCCTCTTTGATCTGCTCAGCCTTCACCACGGCTCCTTTATTTTCGAGGCCGGCCCTCCTCTGGCCCCCCAACTGACCACCTTCCCGGTCACTTCCCTGCTCGCTGAGATGGTGACCCAAGTGCAGGAGTGGAAGAAGCTGCATCCCTACATCCAGACTCCCAACCAAGCCCCCACCATCGTCAACCCCCTGCCCCTCCAGCAAACCCTGCCAGCCGCCGTCTTCAAAGCTCTGAGTGAGTGGTCAGACGGCAAAACCAGCATTCGCCAGATGGCCCGCTACCTGGGCCGAGACATCCTGCTAGTGGCCAAAGCCTTCTATCCCTATGTGCAGCAGGGGGCAATCCACCTGTCCGAGCCTGTCCCCCTTGCTGGTCCCAAGCCTAGTAGACCCCTCAAACCTAGCGACAAGCCTGCTCACATCCTCTGCATCGACGATTCCATGGCCATCCAAAAAACCGTGGAGTTCATCCTGCAAAACGAGGGCTACCAGGTTACTACCATTGGCAATCCCCTCAAAGCTCTGGGACAGGTGTTTCTCCTCAACCCCGACATGATTCTCTGCGATGTGGCCATGCCCAAGCTGGATGGGTATGAGCTATGCGCCATGTTGCGCAAATCCAGCCAGTTCCATGAAACCCCCATCGTGATGCTCACCGGCAAGGATGGTTTTTCTGACCGAATTAAAGCCCGCATGGCGGGGGCCAACGAGTTTCTGAGCAAGCCCTTTTCTGAGAAGGAGTTGTTGACCGTCGTCGAATCCTACGTGGGCCCACCTCCCAAACAGGGCGGCGAATAGAATCAAACGGGAGAGGGAATACTGGACGGAGGAATGCCGCATCGAAACAATAGGGGTAGCACGGCTGGCCCACAGCCCCAGAGCTGAGCAATAGGCTTCAGTCGCAGCAGGCCAACGGCTGGGGGGTGCAAGCGATGGTCAAAGTGATAGTGGACAACAAGTTACCTACCTGGAGGCCACGCAGGAACGGCTACGAAGTGCTCCGGTGAAAGGAAATGAAAGCACCCGACATGTTTGCGGAGTCTTTGCTCCACCAATTAGGTTAATGGTTAAGAGATCAAGGAGACCGGCCAAAAATGAGTCGCATTTTGGTGGTAGAAGATAGCCAATCCCAGCGGGAGATGATCAGTAAGCTGCTGCAGGAAAACGGCTTCGAGGTCATGACCGTGGAAGATGGAGTGGAAGCTGTAGAGGCGGTAAAGCAGAACAAACCCGACCTGATTGTGCTGGACATCGTCATGCCCCGCATGAACGGCTACGAGGTGTGCCGTCTTCTCAAAGCTGACCCGCTTACTCAGAACACTCCAATTGTCATGTGCTCTTCCAAGGGTGAAGAAGCTGACCGCTACTGGGGGCTGCGCCAGGGAGCAGATGCCTATGTCGTCAAGCCTTTTCAGCCGCAGGAACTGGTGGGTACGATTAAGCGATTACTAAGGGGCTAGCCCGCTTCCTGAGCAAGGGAGCGGTGGCCACCTCTCCACAGGATCATCCACAGGGGGGAGCATCATGGTGGGGGATCTGGACTTATTGATGGGGGACGAAACCCAAGAATTGAGAGAAATTGAGGCTCCTGAAGGTGAGCTATTCCTGAAATTCAAGGTTGCTACCGGCGAAGAATTTGCATTGCCGGCAGTATCAATTGTGGAAGTGATGAGCATTGGCCCTGAGAAGATTACCCCCATGCCCAATGTGGTACCGGTTTTGCTGGGCACACTCAACTTGCGGGGTGAAGTGATCTGGGTTGCAGACCTGGGGCAATTCTTGGGGATCAGTCCCCCCCTCAATCTTGAGCGTGCCGAGCTGCCTGTGGTGGCTGTGATGGATCAACAGGATTTGCTGATGGGATTGGCTGTGGACTCCATTGGGGGCATGGAGTGGCTCAAGACGGAATCGCTGCAACCTGTTCAGAAGGCTCCTGAGTCGCTAGCTCCCTTCTTGCGCGGAGAATGGGTGGTGCCAGAGACAGGGGCTCACTTGCCGTTCCTGGATCCGTCGGCCATCCTGAAATCTAATCGTTGGGGCTGATGAGGAGCCCCCTATAAGTTCGCCAGGAAAAGGAGGATGTATAGTTCTTATCGAGATTGCTCCCTAGACAGGGGGAACAGCTTGGAGCCTGTTCCCAAGAGATTTGCCCCAAGCTTGCTGGGGATGTGTTGCACTAGCTCTTGCACCCAAAGCTTCAGGGTTGGAGGGGAAAAGCAGTCCATGAGCATATTACTACAGCTTTATGGCGACCTAGCGACTTTGAGGGGTTGGTGTGGGGTGAGTTCTGTGCATTGAGGCTAAAGCAGTCCCAGAGGTAGCCAAGCAGGGAAGGGAGGAGCCATGGTTTCCAGCGCAAACAATCAGAGAGACTTCACTGAGGGAATGGTTGCCTTTTGGCGGGGAGACTACGCTGAGGCAGTGCGTCTATTCAGCCAGGTGGCCGCTGCTCAACCTCAGGATACGGCGGTCAAGCTGTTGCTGGCTTCGGCCCAGAAGCAAGCAGGGCAACTGCGGGAAGCCCGCCATACCTACGATACCATCCTCAAAACAGCCAGCGATCCTGAGGATCTGGAAGCAGCCCGTAGGGGCCTGGAGGAGCTGTTGCAGGTGGCGCCAGAGCTAGCAGAGGCTCCCCCTTTACCGCAGGAGGACGATCTTCAGCCTCGGGAGGGGTTTGCTGCTCAACTGGAGGAGTCGGATCCTTTTTCCCAGTTTGCGTTTGAGGAGAGGAGAGAAGCTGGGGCCGATCCCCTTGCTGCGGAGAGCAACAGCTTTGGAGAATTTGCCGAACCTTTCGAGACGAGACTCTCAGTGGAGCCAGCAGCCCCGTTGGGCTCCTCTCAGCCCCTGCCCACGACTCCTCGAACAACGGGAGGGGGTGTGAAGCAACCTCAGGCAGAGCCGATGCTCGAGGACGACTTTGCCTTCCTCAACGAGTTTGAGCAACAGCCGCAAGATCTGGAAAGCGATGCTGTTACTCAATTGGCTAGCGGTGCCGATTTTCCCGAGGAGATAGGCTTTTCTCTACCCACTTTTGAGGAAGGGGGATCCCTAGAGGGGAGCTTGCCAACGGAATTGGCCGCCCCCATGAGCGAGCCGATCCCTGCCCCCGACGAAGATACAGCCAGCGCTGGCTCTACGGTGCTCTTTGAGCCTGACGAGTTGGACAGCTTGGATCGCGAACTGGCCGGCACAGGCAGGAGCGAGCCGGCGGCCCTCGGCGCCGATGAGGGCAAGACAGGAGAAACGGCCAGAACGCTACAAAGCTTGCCTACTCTCTCCGTTCCTCTCCCCAGCATACCTAGAGGGGAACTGCCTAGCCGACTGACAGCCAATCAGCTGACCCTGGCGCTGATGCAAGGGGTGGTCAGTTTGGCTGCCGGCTTGGCCATTGGCCTAGGGATCCCAGCCAACGGTGGAGCCCGCCTGCTGGCCGGCGTAGTTGGCGGGGGGGTCATTGGCACAGGAGTTGGGGCTGTCCTTGCCTCCCGCCATGCCCAGCGCCTTCGCGCCACTACCCAAGAGCTGGCCGGACACTTTGCCGCCCTGGCCCAGGGGAATTATTCCGTGCGGGCAGAGGCGAGAGGAGATGACGAGCTGGGGCGCTTGGCCGACAGCTTCAACCGGATGGCTGCTGCCCTGGAGGCCCATTTTGCTGACCTCAGCCAGCGGGCTGCTGAACAGGGGCAGGCTAAGGAAGACTTGCAACGCCAAGTGATCCGCCTCCTGGACGATGTGGAGGGGGCAGCCCGCGGGGACTTGACGGTGCGGGCGGAGGTTACCGCTGACGTGCTCGGAGCTGTTGCTGACTCTTTCAACCTGACCATTAGAAGCCTGCGGGACATCGTGATTCAAGTGAAGCGGGCCGCAGCCGCTGTGAACGATGCAGCTTTACAGAGCGAGGACTTTGCCCGCAACCTTTCTGCCGACGCCCTGCGCCAGGCGGAGGAGATTTCCAACTCCCTCAACTCCATTCAGGAGATGACAGACTCCATTCAGGAGGTGGCTGGCAATGCTCGCGAGGCAGCCAATGTCGCTGCCCAGGCTACAGAAGCAGCTGCCCGAGGCGGAGAAGCCGTGGATCGCACGGTGGCCAGCATCCTGGAGATTCGGGAAGTGGCAGCAGAGGCGACCCGCAAGGTGAAACGCTTGGCAGAATCCTCCCAGGAGATCTCCAAGATTGTGGCTTTGATCTCACAAATTGCCTCGCGCACCAACCTGCTTGCCCTCAACGCCAGTATCGAGGCCGCGCGGGCCGGCGAGGCGGGGCGGGGCTTTGCCATTGTGGCCGATGAGGTGCGACAACTGGCTGACCGAGCCGCCAAAGCTTCGAAAGAGATCGAGCAGATTGTGCTGCAGATCCAGTCGGAGACCAGCAACGTCATGACAGCCATGGAAGAGGGAACCCAGGTGGTGATCGAGGGAACAAGGCGGGCTGAGCAGGCCAAAAACAGTCTGGACGAGATCATCGAGGTCAGCCACCAGATTGATAGGTTGGTGCGGGCCATTTCTCAGGCTACCGTACAACAAACAGAGACCTCTCGCGCTGTGGCCCACCTCATGCAATCAGTGGCGCTGACAGCCAACGAGACATCCGAAGAGGCGCAGAAAGTGGCTGCTTCGCTGCAGCAGTTGGTGGGCATTGCCCGTGAGCTTCAAGCTTCCGTGGGTCGCTTCCGAGTGGGAGATGAATGAGCAAATTTGCCTGGCTCGCGGGCACTCTAGGGAGTAAGGATCCCGAGTCTCCTTGGGAGCCCCCTGCCAATCAGCGCAGAGGCAAGTTTTCCTGTGTCCAATTTGTTACTACTAAAACTGTGGGCCGTAGGAGGAGCCTCCTGCCATGAATGAAGAAGCACAAAAGCGGATTCTCAACTATTTCATCGAAGAGGCCCGCGACCACTTGGCCACTATCGAGCAAGGGCTCCTCAGCTTGCGGGACACGGTCGGCGACCCTGAGCAAATCAATGAGCTATTCCGAGCTGCTCACTCCATCAAGGGGGGAGCAGCCATGCTGGGCCTTACCAGCATTCAGCGAACAGCCCACCGCCTAGAAGACTTCTTTAACATCTTTCGCTCTCGTCCGGGCGAGGTGCCAGTGGATCAGCACCTGGAAACACTGCTGCTGCAGGTCTTTGATGGTCTGACGGCGCTCTTGGACGAGCTGCAGAGCCCCCAAGGCCTCACCCAGGAGTTCAGCGCTTCCACTTTGGCAGGATTGGAGCCAGTTTTTCAGGAGGCCGAAAAGCACATTCGCAGTCTTCTGGGCGAAGGCCCCCCCTCCATTCCCGCTCCGGCTGTTGCCCCGCCGTCGGCAGCTCGCAGCCTTCAGCAGGAGATGGTGGAAGTGGTGCCGCAGCAGTTGCGGCAGATGTTGGAGCTGTTCAAGCAAGGGGATCAGCCGGGCGTGCGCGAGCAGTTGCGGGAGGCAAATGCCGTCCTCAAGCAAATCGGGCAAACTCATCACTTGAAAGGTTGGCAACAGCTCACAGAAACTTTCGAGCAAGCGCTGGGCAACCCCAATGCCGATCTGCGAACGCTGGCGTTGATTGCCCTGCGGGACTTCAAGCAAGGGCAGCAGTTGATCTTGGCAGGCAGGGCTGAGGAGGTGAGTGCCTCGGCAGAATTGCAGCAGCTGGCCCGCCCGGCAGCGCCGGCTGCACCCTCTAATCCCTTGGACGTGGTGATCCAGCAGCGGATCCCGGCCCTACTGCGCCAGATGCTGGAGCTGTTCAAACGGCCCGACGACCCCGCTACGCGGCCCGCCTTGCAGAGCATCGCCCAATCCCTGCAGGAGGTGGGGCAAGCCGAGGGTGTGGATCTGGGCGGCTGGACAGCCCTAGCGCGCCTGGTTGGGGAGATTTTGGCAGATCCTGCCCAAGATTTACGGCAGGTGGCTCTGCCAGTGTTGCGAGATCTTAAGCAGGCCCACCAGGCTCTGGCTAGCGGAGCAGCCCAGAGCATCCAGCCCTCTGCAGAGTTGTTGGCCTTCCGCCGCGTGCCGACAGTTGCTGAGGAGGCTGAGTCAGAACTGTCCTCTGCCGAACCCGAGGCTGTCCTCTCTGCTCCGGCTCTAAGCCGAGAATCTGGGTTAGAGGAAGCCCTAGAAGCCGAAAGCCAAGAAACAGAACACCCAGAGCTAGGCCGGCCGGAGATGCCTGCCGAGAAGGGGATAGAGGAAGACGGGCAAGCGGCCGCCGACCTTACCCAGGAAGGCCTTGCTGGCTCCGCAGAGATGAACTGGCTTCAGGAGGAGGGGGCGCCACGAGCCGACTGGGCCGTGGGTGGAGGTGACTTCGACGCCACTCCCTTGAGTTTGGAGGAAGAAGTCTCCTTGGCCTTTGAGGAGCTGTTTGCCAACGCGGAACAGCTATCCGATATCGAAGAACTTCCACCAGAGCTGATCCCTCCTGCCTCTGAACTCTCCTCAGCAGCGTTCGAGGAGCTCATCCCAGAAGAGAGGAGAGCGGAAGCGGATCTGGCAGCGCTGTTTGCGGAAGTGGTGGGCGAAGCCACAGCGGAGGCTGGCTCTGCTGAGCGGACAGAGGCTGAGGACACAGGTCAAGCTCTCTGGAACGTCACCGAAGAGGAGTTGACGGCCCAAGCACCTGCGGAAAGGCCTACAGCGAGCCTCGACTTTGCGGCTGCAAGTGGCGGAGTGGAGGCCCCGTTTGAGCTGGAGGAGCTAGCCGTTGAGAGTTCTCCCTTGCCTGACTTGGAGTCGACTCCCAAGGTGGAGCCTTGGGCAGAGGGCGAGGAGGGATCCCCTGCCGAGGAGAGCCTAGAGGATCTTCTTGGGGCGGCAGAGCTGGCCTGGTCGGAAGCAGCTGAGCAGTCCGAAGGCCTCGAGGAGCCAGAGGTTGCGGCAGCCCAGGGCTTCACGGCTGAGCTGAGCCTGGCTGAGCTCTTGGCTAGTGAGACGGTGGAGGCCCCAGAAAACCAGGAGGAGTGGGCGCTCCTGGAGCAGATGTTCCCAGCCCCAGAAGAGGAGCCTTCTGCAGCAGCTGCTGCCTCCTTCTCGGAGGATTCTCTCAACCGTCTCGAGGCGTTGTTTGCCGAGGAGGCCGAGGCCGAAGAGCTGGGCAGGGGGGCTGGCGAACCTTCATCGGCTGTGGATACTGATGGCGACAGCCAGATCGATCTGGAGGAGCTGAGCCGGTTCTTTGCCGCAGCGGCAGACACGCAGGAAGGAGCCTCCCTGGGTGACCTAGAAGCCTCGCCAGCAAGCAACTTAGCTGCAGAAGTTCCGCCAGAGGTAGCAGAGGAGGGTAGGGCTCTGCAGTCAGCAGAGGAAGACCTGGCCAGGCAACTGGAAAGCCTGTTTGCCGAGGATGAGTCCTTGGCTGCCCCGGGCGCAACTATGGCTGAGGGCAAGATGAAGCCCCCGGCAGAAGAAGCTTTAGAAGGCTCCTCGAGCCCCAGCCTGGACGATCTGGCTGCTCTCTTTGATGCTGCTGAACCAGCAGTGACTCCTAAGCTGGAAGAGGCTACTGCTCCCCCTGCAGAAGCCGCCAGCGACTTCGCAGCCCAACTGGAATTGCTCCTAGGCGACCTCGAGGTCGCTCCCCAGGCTTCTGCTGCGCCTCCTCCCCCTGCTGTTACTGCTCCAGCAGCCACCCCAGCAGTACCCGCTACGCCAGCAACACCGGCCGGCCGGCGGGCTGCCCTAGGTAGCTCTGTAATGCGGGTGGAGGTGCGTCACCTGGACTTCATCAACAACTTGGTGGGAGAGCTGGTTGTCATTCGCAATAGCATAGAGCAAAACCAAACTCGTCTGCGCCAATTTCTCGATGGCCTATTGAGCCGTGTCCAGCAGCTTGGGGAGCTGGGCCAGCGCATGCGGGATCAGTACGACCGCTCCCTGCTGGAAGCAGCGCTGTTTTCTGGCCGCAGGAGCACGGCAGCAGTGGGCTCCAGTCGCAACGGCGAGGGATCCAGCCGCGCCAGAGTAGGTCACTCCACAGGCCAGGAGTTTGACAAGCTGGAGATGGACCAGTTTACGGCCTTCCACGCCCTGGCCCAGGAGATTATCGAGCTCATTGTGCGGGTGCGTGAGTCTTCCTCCGATATTGAGTTTGCGGTGAATGAGGCGGAGCAGATTGCCCGCCAGTTCCGGCAGGTCACTGCCCAACTGCAAGAGGGCCTGAACCGAGCGCGCATGGTGCCTTTTGCGCAAATTGCCGACCGCTTGCCCCGAGCTGTTCGCGACCTCTCCCTCAAAACCGGTAAGCAGGCCAGCCTGGTGGTGGAAGGCCGGGACACCCTTATCGACAAGGCCATTCTGGAAGAGCTCTCCGACCCGCTAACCCACCTGGTGAACAACGCCCTGGTGCACGGGATCGAGCCGCCGGAAGAGCGGCGCCGCTTGGGCAAGCCCCCTGAGGGCAAGATTACCGTCAAGGCTTTCTACCAGGGCAACCAAGCCATCATTGTCGTCTCCGACGACGGGGCGGGGATCCCGGTGGAGAAGGTCAAGGCCAAGGCGCAAAGGTTGGGGCTGCTGTCAGAGGAAGCAACCGAAGACGAGGTATTTGGGGTTCTCTTCCACCCCGGCTTCAGCAGCCGCGAGGCTAGCGAGGTAGACGATCTGGCTGGGCGAGGGGTTGGCTTGGATGTGGTGCGGCGCAACATCACTGCACTGCGCGGCAGCATTCAGGTGGATTCTGTGCGCGGCAGGGGCACCACCTTCACCATCTGCCTGCCGCTCACTCTGAGCATTTCCAAGGCGATGGTGTGTGTCAGCGACAAGGCCCTGATTGCCTTCCCCCTCGACGGCGTGGAGGAGATGCTGGATGTTCCCGTCGACGCCGTGCAGCCTGATGAGCAGGGACGGCCCACCATTCCCTGGCGGGATCAGCGTCTTCCCTTCCAGCCCCTCTCCAGCTTGTTGTCCTACAGCCGCAGCCACAGCCGCAGCCGCTCTGAGGTTTATACCGTCACCCAGGATGAGGGTATCATTCCCATCGTTGTCCTCCAAAGTGCGGGCCAGTACCTTGCTCTGCAGGTGGACAGCTTTGTGGAAGAGCAGGAGATCGTGATCAAGCAACTGCGCGGCCCTGTGCCTAAGCCGCCGGGAATCTCTGGGGTAACGGTGTTGGGGAACGGGCGGGTGCTGCCGATTGCTGACGTCCTCGAGCTGGTGGATATGGCTCAAGGCCGCCGTCGCGATCTCAGCCGCCTCTGGGCAGAGCGTCGCGCTGAGGAGCCAAGGGCCGAGGAGACCCATCAAACCACGGTGCTCATTGTGGACGACTCGATTACCGTGCGAGAGCTGCTCTCCATGTCCTTCCAAAAGGTGGGCTACCGGGTGGAGCAGGCCCGCGATGGCCAGGATGCCTGGGAAAAGCTCCGCGGCGGCTTGCGCTGCGATCTCGTCTTCTGCGACATCGAGATGCCGCGCATGGACGGCCTAGAGTTGCTCTCCCGCATACGGGCAGACAGCAACCTCAAGCATATTCCGGTAGCTATGCTCACCTCGCGAGGGGCAGAACGACACCGGCAAACAGCCCGGGAGCTGGGGGCCACTGCCTACTTCACCAAGCCTTACCTGGAGGAGGAGCTGCTCAGCGCTGCTGCCCGCATGCTGCAAGGGGAGCAGTTGTTGAAGCCTGCCCCCCCTTCCTGAAGGGGCGACGCCAGGATCGCCAAAGGGCTTGACTCCAGAGGAGATTGGAAGGTGTAGGATATTGGCCTGTTGTCCTCGGAGGGAAGTGGCGATGCGCCTGACGGTCTGGGCTCTCATCCTGGCTGGTGGGTTTGTCCTGGGGGCTTCCTGGGCTGGCAGGGAGCTGGAGGCAACTGCTCATGAGAGCAAGGGGAAGGGGGAGCTCTCGATCCATAGAGCTCATCAGATAAGCCTAGGCCCTGCTGACGAATCCTTCGACCTGCGGTTTCTGGATGCGATGATCCTCCACCACGAAGGAGCGGTGAGCATGGCCGCGGAGGCCCTGCAAAAATCCCGGCGGCGGGAAATTCGTCAGTTAGCCAAGGATATCATGGCTGCCCAGAGCCAAGAAATCAAGCAGATGCAAGGCTGGCGGCTGAGCTGGTACCCGCAAGCTCCCCGGGATCCCGTCATGTGGCATGAAGAGATGGGCCACCAGATGGCCATGACTCCGGAGATGGCTGCTGCCATGCGCATGGATACCAACCTGGGATCCGCTGACCCTGAGTTTGACCTGCGCTTCCTGCAAGCCATGATCCAGCACCACGAAGGAGCCCTGGTCATGGCTAGAGAGGCTCTGGAAAAATCCAAGCGTCCCGAGATTCGGCAACTGGCAACAGCCATTGTCACTACCCAGCAGGCGGAGATTGAGCAAATGCGGGCCTGGCAAAAGCGGTGGTATCCGCGGTAGGGCTGCTGGGATAGAAAGATGAGGGGATGCGAGCAAGGCCGGCTCTTACGGCTGCCCGCAGCACCCAAAGGATTTCCCCGTATTGCCCATGGCCCTAGAGCTGCCCTCCCTCCCTCAACACCCCGATTTGCTTCCACCGGTTCGCCAAGACCGGAGATCCCGCTGGCTGGCAGGGCTAGCTGTTTTGCTGCTGTGCTTGGGATCCCCCAACCGCTGGTTGCACTGGTTCCCAGGGGCACTACTGGGCCTAGCACCCCTGTTTTACCTCTGCGAACAGCAACAGGGGTGGAGGCGGTGGCGTTTGGCCTATGGCCTGTGGTTTTGCGTGTGCCTGTACGCCTTCTGGGTGGATCCCTTCTCCCTTCAAGTGCTCAGCGCCTGGGAAGTCTTGGGGGGAGTGGTGGTGGCCCCCCTGATTCCTCTGTTTTTCACAACGGCCACCGTTTTAAGTTTGCAGTTGAGCCAGCCGCTTCCCCCCTGGGCCCGTCCCCTAGGGGTGGCCACGGTCTGGACAGGGCTAGATGGGCTGCTGGGCCTGCTCCGCTGGCCGATTCCCTTCCACTGGGGATCCCTGCTGTTCGATTGGCCGCTGGGGATCCAAGTGGCTGATCTAGCGGGGATCTGGGGGGTGACCTTTTTTGCGGTCTTCGTCAACGGCGTGCTCTGGCAGTTGGCCATCCAGCTTCCCCAGCTTTCCTTGCGGGGGGTGCTGAGTGCAGGGCGCAGAAACCCGGATTTCTGGCGGATCTTGGCCTGCGGCCTGGCTCTAGCAGGGCCAGTCTTGGCCTACGGGAGCGTGCGGCTAGCCTATTTCGATGTCCTGGCGGCAAAAGGAGGGAATCCCAGCTTTCGCGTGGGGACGGTGCAGCAGGTGGCCTGGCTAGAAGCCGATCGCAGTTGGGACTACCGCAGCCAGCGCTACCGCGAGCTGCACCAGCTTTCGGCCCAAGCGGTGGCCGAGGGGGCGCAGTTGGTGATCTGGCCAGAAGGAGCGCTGCGGGCCCGCCTGCTGAACACCCCGCTACAACCCTATGTGATCGAGCCCATGCGAGCCATCCTTCCCCCTGAAGGGGCCTTGATTACCGGGGCAACGGAGCCCGATCCCCGAACGGTACATCTGCCAGAGGAGGAGCAGCGGTTTTTCAACACAGCCCTCCTCTTCAACGCCCAGGGCCAGGTGCAGGATTGGTTTGGCAAGCAGTGGATCTTCCCCTACTTCGAGTCGGGCCGCTACGTGCCCTCTCCCGATGGCTATCGGCCGCTAGCAGGAGGAGAGCTGTTTGGGCCTTTGGGGGTGATGATCTGCCTGGAGAGCGTCTTGCCTGCCCCCAGCCGAGCTCTAACTCGTGCGGGAGCGGAGTCGTTGATCGTGATCTCCGACAGCAGCTGGTTTGGCAACAGCCACTGGCCCATGCTCCACGGCCGGCTTTCGGTCTTTCGGGCGGTTGAAAACCGGCGCAGCGTGGTTTTTGTCAACAACACCGGCGGCAACTTGGTGGTGGATCCCTCCGGTCGAATACAACGCGTGGGCCCGATTTTTCAGCGCGGAGTGGTTACTGGGGAGGTGAGGCGGCAATCCCAGCTAACCTTCTACACGCGCACAGGCGACTGGCTGGCCTGGTTGACCTTAGGCCTTTCTCTGGGATTGAAGGCCTGGGGATCCCGAGCCAAGCCAGGATACGCTAAAATTCTCAGGTAGGGTTAGGGCTTTGCGGCAGGCGGTGCCTAGCTCCGCTTAAATGGAATCCGAGCCCTCCTTGCTGATGTAGCTCAGGTGGTAGAGCAGCTCACTCGTAATGAGCAGGTCATCGGTTCGAGTCCGATCATCAGCTTCAAAACCTGCCTTAGCTTTACAAGGGCTGTGGGGCGGGAGGGGCTGCCCCCTAAGGTTGGCTAGGTGATCAAGCTGTCTCCTTACCTTCCCGGCCGCAGTTTTTGGCAATGACAACCCCTTTTCCTTGGCCCTACCGCACCCCTGGCATTCCAGACTCTGCCTTTGAGCGGATCCCGGGGATCCCTATGAGCCCCCGCGAGGTGCGGGTGCTAGTGCTGAGCCAGTTACGCTTGGGAGAAGACCACTGCCTATGGGATATCGGCGCTGGCACTGGCACCATTGCCATCGAGGCGGCCATTCTCTGCCCCCGCGCTTGCGTGATTGCCATCGAGCGTGATGCTGAGGTGGTCAGCTTGATTGAGAGTAACTGCCAGAAATTTGGCCTCAGCAACGTGCAAGTTATCCAGGGCACTGCTCCCGAGTGTCTGCATCAGCTTTCTCCGCCCCCCGACCGCCTCTGCATTGAAGGGGGCCATCCCCTCCGCCAGATCCTAGAGGCTGCTTGGCACTATCTCAAACCCAACGGCCGAGTCGTGGCCACCACCAATTCGCTAGAAGATCTCTACGGCCTCTCCGCCGGCCTGGCTGCGGTAGGAGCCCACCAGGTTGAAGTTATCCAGGCAGCAGTAAACCGTCTGGAGTCGCGAGGCCGCACCCAACTGTTGCTGGCTTTGGATCCTACTTTTGTGTTAAGCGGAGAGAAAAGCTCTAAATAGCTTGAGAGGTTTCTTCTCCGCTGCTTGCAAAGCTTTTTCTAAAGCAATGTGAATCAACCAAACCGAACCACCAGGACTCCAATTTTCTCCAGCTGCAGAGGGCAATGGAGAGATTTCACGTCCCCTTTCCAGAGTTGCAGGCAGTAAGGCTGGAGCAGCTGTTGACTCGACCTGCAGCGACTTGAATGCTATGGGGACTGGGGCATTGGCAATCGCTGCCGACAGGAAGTGATTTAGGCCAAGCCAGCCGAAGGAAAAGCCAGCTTGGGCTAGCGATGCCTCCTCGCTTTACCCCGCTCTTCCCGAAACCCTAGCAGCTGCCAATCCCCCACTGCGAGCCCAAGGAAGGCAACTGCTGCGCCATACACATTTCTCTACACTCTGCAGCCTTTGTTAGGGATCGAGGTAGAGTATTTCCAGAACAATTGCCCCTCCGGGAGAGCAAAGGATGAAAGTTGGAGATCGAGTACGGGTGCGCGCCAGCGTGATTGTCTATCACCACCCGGAACATCGCAATCAACCGTTTGACCTCAAGGGCATGGAGGGAGAAGTAATAGCTGTCATCCGGGACTGGAATGGCCGCCCTGTCAGCGCCAACTTTCCCTTTCAGGTGCAGTTTGGTAACAAGTTCCGCGCCCATCTGCAGGCGGAGGAACTGGAGCTGATCGAGGCGGCCCCCTTGCCGGAAACTCCTGCCTAGGAGAGACCTAGCAGGGTGCGGTTGGTTTCCAGAATTGGCTGGATTAAGGCAAACTCCGCCGGGGTAAGGTACTTGGCAATCACCTCCTGCAGAAGGCGGTAGGTGGCCTCGCAACTGCGCTGCGTGCGAAAGGCCCGCATCAAGGTCTGAAACCAGTAGAGGAACCGCTCCTTGTAGCGCTGCTCATCGTCCAAAAGCATGGCCAAAGCAGAAAGACGCAAAACCCGCACTGTGTCTGCCTTCCACTTGTTGCTGAAGTCCTCTATCCCCCGCATGAGCAAGTAGGGATCCAAGGCGCGCAGCTTGGCCTCCACCTCGCCGACAATCTGGGCTTCCGCCGCTTGAATTTTGCGGTAGGCGCTTAGCCGCAACTCAAAAGAAGCTAGGTAGGCCTCCATGAACTGCATCTCCTCATCTCGGAGATAGCGTCCGTCGGCGGCCAGGCTCAATTGGCGCAGTTGGGTCAGCATCGGGATACCAGAGGAATACAGGAGGGCATTCGCTTGCTTTTAAGCCTAGCGGCAGAAGGTGTGCCATTTGATTTCCGCTGGCTTCTCAGCTAGGTTAATATTAGTTAATAGTCTGCCGGTGGGCCCAGGCACCATCGAATAGAAAGCACCCTTTGGGAGGAAACACTTCCGTGAGTCAGAAAAGTAAAAACAAAAAATGGAGGAGTGCCGGCTTGTATGCCTTGCTGGCCATCGTCTTGATCTCGCTGGCCACAACCTTCTTCGGCACCCGCCCGGCTGAGCGCCTGGAGATCAGCTACTCGGATCTCATGAGCCGCGTAGAGCGGGGCGAGGTCAGCAAGGTTTTGGTTGAGGTTACCCCTGATGGCCGCCAAATTGCCATTGCCGACGCGGAGATCAACAGCCGCGCCACTCGAGTGCAGGTCAATCTGCCCCCCCTCACTCCCGACTTTGAGAACACCTTGCTTGCCAAAGGAGTAGAACTAGCAGTGCGCCCTGTTCAGGATGAGGGTTTGCTGGGGCGCATCTTTAGCACCTTCCTTCTACCTGTTTTGCTGCTGCTGGGTCTGTTTTTCCTGCTACGGCGAGCCCAGAATGGCCCTGGCAGTCAAGCGCTTAACTTCGGCAAGTCGAGGGCGCGGGTGCAGATGGAGCCCAAAACCCAAGTTACCTTCAACGATGTGGCAGGTGTAGACCAGGCCAAGCTGGAGCTGGCGGAGGTGGTAGACTTTTTGAAAAACCCTGAGCGCTACAACGCTCTCGGGGCAAGGATCCCGCGAGGGGTGTTGCTGGTCGGCCCTCCAGGCACCGGCAAAACTCTCTTGGCCCTGTCTCTTATACACATCTCCCCCCCCCCCCCCCCCCCCCCCCCCCCCCCCCCCCCCCCCCCCCCCAATTTTTTTTT
>NZ_JANSHF010000016.1:0-46198 GCF_047461475.1 Synechococcus sp. WC10meta | reverse complement strand
CGTGGAAGCAGGAAGAAAGCGTCAACCTGGAGCAAAAGTCCGCTTTTGTCCAGCGTTGTATAAGTCTTTCAGAGCGGCAAGGCTTGGGAAGCAAAAAAGGGATCCGTCGCCGCGGATCCCTAAGTTGTTTTTAACCTAGGCAGGACAGCAAGGGGTTAGAAGGTAAACACTGCCCGCAGAGCGCCCACACCAATGGTTGGGTCGTTGTCTCCTGGCCTGCCGCCGTTGGGGTTGCTTACAAAATAGGCAGCAGGTGTCAAGGTAATGTACTCATTGACCGGGAAGCTGTAGTAGACGTCCACTACGAAGGGGCGGGTATCCCACACGCCAGAATTGTCAGTGGTCACGATTGGCTGGCCGAAGACCACACCACCTTTGGCACCCTCCACGAACAGATCCGGGAAGACAAAGCCAAACAGCCAGCCGTTGAAGCTTTCGTCACCTGGATCGATAGTGCCAGCTGGTACCACATTAGGCAGGTTGTAATCGACATTGCCAGCGGTGAACCAGCCGGACACCGTAATCCGTGGACTTACATCCCACTTAGCGGCCACCGTAAAGGCATTGACCTGCGCAGAGGTGGTTACATCATTCCGGCGCAGCGGCCCTCGGAAGAGGTTACTGCCGGTGGCCAAGAAGCTGGGGCCTTTTGTGGCATCCTGCAGATAGGTGGTGGCGAACTGCAAGTAGAACTCCAGCTCTTTTGTAGGCAAAAAGCCCAGCTCCACCGTGTGAGCGCTGTCGTTGCCCGTCAAACCGCTGTCACCAAAGCCTCTGCCTAAGTCCTGGGCGCCGCGAGTGCTGTAGGCGTAGGCTAAGCGAAGCTGGTCGCTGAGACGAGAGCGGAAGCCAAACAGCGTTCCACTGGGCACATCTCCCGTGGATTTGGGAAGGTCGGCAAATTCAGAAAGGGCGTCGAAGGGAACGCTGTATTGAAGGACGCTGGACACCCCTGTGCCCGTGATGCCGGCGTAGATGGTGGCAGCGCGGTTAAAGGCAGGGAACTGATAGACCAACTGGGCCAGGGTGAAAGTGCCACCACCACCCCCTTGGAAGCCAACGCCTGGATCCCCAGAGAAGAAGGCGGTTACCGCATCGCGAGCCTGCAGGCGGATGCGCAAACGGTCGCGGCCAGCAAAGGAGGCGTCGAAGTTCAGCCGCACCCGATAGGGCAGGGTCATGTTGGCTTGGTCCTGCTCAGCCACAACCCTTCCCCCAACAACCCGATCCTCTGTCAGGGCGCTGCCCAGAATAGCCGTAATCACCTCGGCATTCAACTTGGTAACCGGGTTGAAGACCTTGCCTTTGAGGTCGTTAATATCGGCCTCTGCTGCCTCTACCCGCCCCCGTAGAGCCGCCAGCTCAGCCGCAAACTCCTCCTGCAGCCGCTGCAGCGTAGCCAAGTCCTCTTTGGAAACCTTGTCGGCCAGCCCAGCAGCGATCAGCTCGTTGATGCGATCCAAGCAGGCGTTCATCCCAGCGGCAAACTCATAGCGGGTCATGGCCCGGTTGCCGCGGAAGGTGCGGTCGGGGTAGCCGGCAATACAGCCGTAACGCTCGACCAGAGATTGCAGCGCCTGGAAAGCCCAGTCAGTAGGCTGCACATCCGAAAGTTCAGAGATGGAGGTGACAGGCCCCGTCGCTTGGGCATAGGCCACCCCAGGGGTCAAGACTGCCGCTGCACCTAGAGTCCCAGCCAGCAGCGTTTTCCAGTAGTTCGCGTGTTTTGCGGGCATGTTTCTCTCCTTGTTCTCTGTCCTCACACCTGTCTTGGCTGTAGCAGTGCCTTCTAGAAGTAACAGGCCGTCTACCTCGAGAGCGAGCCTGACAATTGCGGACTTTAGAAGAACAACATAGTACAGCCCCAGTCCATACCGTCTACCACTTTACACACTTTTTGAGCCAGACTCAATGCGAGATCCCCAGGGCTAGATAATTCAGGCTCCACACCCATTACTCTACCCCAGGGATCCGGCCCTGGCTAGCGGGTGTATCCCCCAAGCTGCCAGCCTGGATGAGGATGGGCGGTACCGGACTCGAACCAGTGACATCCTGCTTGTAAGGCAGGCGCTCTACCGCTGAGCTAACCGCCCTTGGGGATCCCGGCTACTGAGTTTAGCATTGGCGGGCGCTATCTCCCCATGCCCAGGCTCTGGGCTTTCTGGTACACCTTGCCCTCGGTGAGCAGGGAAGGGGCAATGCAGATCTCCACCTGCTGCATTTCCTTGAGGTTGGCAGCGCCCAGGGTAGCCATGCTGGTGCGCAGAGCACCCCAGAGGTTGTGGGTGCCGTCATCGAGGCGGGCGGGGCCGCACAAGATTTCTTCCAGGGTGCCGGTGCATCCCACGCGGATGCGGGTGCCGCGGGGCAAGACGGGGCTGGGAGTGGCCATGCCCCAGTGAAAGCCGCGACCGGGCGCCTCTTGGGCACGGGCCAAAGGGGATCCGATCATCACCGCATCGGCTCCACAGGCAATGGCTTTGCAAATGTCACCCCCGGTCACCAGGCCGCCGTCGGCGATGATGGGAACGTAGGTGCCGGTTTCGGCCAGGAACTGGTCGCGGGCGGCAGCACAGTCGGCAATCGCGGTAGCCTGTGGCACCCCCACCCCCAGCACGCCGCGGGAGGTGCAAGCGGCCCCCGGGCCGATGCCCACCAGGACCCCCGCTGCTCCTGCTTGCATTAGCTCTAGGGCCACCTCGTAGGTGACGCAGTTGCCCACCACTACGGGAATGGGCATAGAGCGGCAGAACTGGGCCAAATCGAGCTTTTGCATGCCCTCAGGCACCTTGTGGTGGACGGAAACCACAGTGGCCTGGACAAAAAACAGATCCCCCCCCGCTTCCGCGACCAGGGGACCGTATTGGGCAGCGTGGGCGGGCACACAGCTAGCGGCAGCAATGGCGCCGGCAGCTTTGATCTGGCGAATGCGCTCTTGGATTAGCTCTGGCTTGACCGGCTCGCTGTAGAGGCGCTGCATCAGGGGGACGAACTCGTCTTTGCCAACGGCGGCAATCTGCTCCAGCACCTCGTCGGGATCCGCGTAGCGAGTTTGGATCCCGTCTAGGTTCAGCACTCCAAAAGCCCCCAGCTTGGAGAGCAAAATCGCCATCTTGACATCCACCACGCCATCCATGGCGCTGGCAATGATGGGGATGGGTCGTTGGATCCCTCCTATAGTGAAGTGGGTATCCACCAGGCTGGGATCCAGGGTTCGCCTGCCCGGCACCAGCGCAATCTCATCCAGTCCGTATGCTCGTCTTGCCTGTCGATTGCGGCCCAGTTGGACGTTCATTTCTTTCCTCTTTAGCAAGAGGATCCCTTAATTAATCATGCCGCCAAGGAGGTCTCTAAAGCCAGAGAAAGTTTTGGGGTCGACTAGCCTCTTGGGCAGGGGTGTGAAGATGTGCCCTTCCTGCAGACTTCCGAAGCTGTGGCAGCGCTGGGATCCCCAGCGGAAGCCGTAGAGGGCGATGTAGGCGCACATCAAGGCATCGACTTGGTCTTCGTAGTTTTTGAGCTGGCGGCCTCTAAGGGATCCCACCTCCACTTGGAGCAGGGGCTCGTGGCCCTGCAGAGAGGGATCGGCGCTGGCCAAGGCGCGCAGATGTTGCTGGTACAGCCGCCAGGCCTGTTCTCGCTCCTGCCAGCTGCGGCGGGGACGCGCCTTGTAGGGGAGGCTGCGGCTAAGGCCAAACAGGCTCACGATGGCACTGTGGGGGAAGACTTCAGTAACCTGACGGGCCAAGCGCCCCTGCTCGATGCTGGCCTGCTCCTGAAAGCCATAGCGGGCGAGGGCTTGCACCAGCGCTTCTCCTCGCACCTGGCCATTTCTTTCTAGAAGCCGGCGGTTGGCCGGGTGAGCGCCAGCAGCGTAGGGTCGAAACACACGGTTGAGCTCGGCTTCTGCCTGCCGCTGGCCCCTCAAGTTAGGAACGCGCAAGGGGGCATCCACTGCCACCAGGCAGGGATCCCCTCTAGCTTGGGCTTGGATGTAGTCCACAATTTCCTCATTGGTCCCCAGGAGGCGGCTGTCCAGGAGGTAGCCTGTCAGGTTTTGAATGGCGGGATCCCGAATCTCCACCTCCAGCGTCGCCACCCCCGAAGGGTTGCGGGCTGACCAGGCCAGATCTAGGCCAATGCAGACTAACCGTGCCACGCCGCCTTCTCCTCTGCGCCCCCTGGGATAAGGAAAAGGGATCCCACCTGGGATCCCAAAAGCAGTCAGCTTTGCCCTGGCAAGGCAGCAGACTCTCTGCTAACTGGAGAAGCCGTTGCCTCTTCGTGCCAGGGGATTAGTAGTCGTAGTCATCCGCGCCGCCGCCACCAGCCGGCTTGTTGTTCTTGGGCTCGGGCTTGTCCACCACAATAGCTTCGGTGGTGAGCACCATGCCGGCAATCGAGGCAGCGTTTTGCAGGGCAGAGCGGGTGACTTTGGCTGGGTCAACGATACCCGCTTCGAACATATCCACATAGGCGTCGTTTTGGGCATCGTAACCCACCGTGAAGGGCTTCTCTTTCACCCGCTCCAGCACAATCGAGCCGTTCTGGCCGGCGTTCTCGGCAATGCGGCGCAGCGGAGCGCCCAGAGCACGGGCCACCAGCATAGCCCCCACCAGCTCATCGCCAGACAGGTTGGCCTGCGCCCACTCCGTAACCACCGGGATTAGGTGGGCCAAGGTGGTGCCGCCGCCGGGGACGATCCCCTCTTCTACTGCCGCCTTGGTGGCGTTGATGGCATCTTCCAGGCGCAGCTTGCGATCCTTCATTTCCGTTTCGGTGGCCGCGCCCACTTTAATCACCGCCACACCGCCAGCTAGCTTGGCCAGGCGCTCTTGCAGTTTTTCTTTGTCGTAGGTGGAGTCGGTCTCTTCAATTTGGCGACGGATTTGCTCGCAACGGGCTTTCACCGCCGCTTCGTTGCCCTCCGCCACAATGGTGGTGTGGTCTTTGGTTACCGTGACGCGGCGAGCCGAGCCAAAGGACTCAAGACGTGCATTCTCCAGCTTCAGGCCGCGCTCCTCGCTAATCACTTCGCCGCCGGTGAGGATGGCGATGTCCTCCAGCATGGCCTTGCGGCGATCCCCAAAGCCGGGCGCTTTCACCGCCACCACGCTCAGCACGCCCCGCAGCTTGTTCACCACCAAGGTGGCCAGGGCTTCCTTCTCAATGTCTTCGGCAATGATCAGCAGCGGACGACCGGCGCGGGCCACTTGCTCCAGAACCGGCACCAGGTCTTGCACCAGGGTAATCTTCTTGTCGGTGATCAGGACGTAGGGGTTCTCCAGAACCGCCTCCATCCGCTCCGTGTCAGTGACGAAGTAGGGGGAGATGTAGCCTTTGTCAAAGCGCATCCCCTCCGTCACTTCCAGCTCGGTGGTCATGGACTTGCCTTCTTCTAGGGAGATCACCCCCTCGCGGCCCACTTTTTCCATGGCCTCGGCAATCATGCGGCCCACTTCCTCATCGTTGCCAGCGGAAATGGCCGCCACCTGGGCAATGGCTTTGGAGTCTTCTACTGGGCGGGCGTGTTCGGCAATTTTGTCCACTAGGAACTTCACTGCCTTGTCAATGCCGCGCTTGAGGGCAATGGGGTTGGCGCCAGCAGCCACGTTCTTGAGCCCTTCTTTCACCATGGCGTGGGCCAAGACCGTAGCTGTAGTGGTGCCGTCGCCAGCGATGTCGTTGGTTTTAGAGGCAGCTTGACGGATGAGAGAAACTCCCGTGTTTTCAATGTGGTCTTCCAGCTCAATTTCTTTGGCAATGGTTACCCCATCGTTAACAATCTGGGGTGCGCCAAATTTTTTCTCCAGCACCACGTTGCGCCCTTTGGGGCCAAGGGTAACGGCTACGGCCTCTGCCAAAATGTCCATGCCGTGTTCAAGAGCGCGACGGGCTTCTTCGCTGAAAATAATCGACTTAGCCATAGTCAACCTCCAACGGTCAGCCAACGAAGGATAAGCTAGAAGCTAGCAGCAGTTGGTCTCTTTTACAGCACTTGCTGCCTCTTGCTAGAACTACTGAACAATGGCAAGGATGTCCCGCTCAGCTAGCAGCACATACTCCTCGGTACCCAGCTTCACCTCCGTGCCGGCGTACTTGGAGTAGAGCACTCTGTCGCCTACTTTCAGCTCTATTGGAATAACCTTGCCATCGTCATTGCGCTTGCCAGGACCGACCGCAACCACTTCCCCTACTTGGGGTTTCTCTTTGGCAGTGTCAGGCAAAAAGATCCCGCCTGCGGTTTTCTCATCCTGCTGGGCAACTTTCACCAGCACACGGTCGCCCAGCGGCTTTAGCGTAGAGACGTTCAGCGTTACTGCAGCCATACCAAGTGTCCTCCGTGATGCCTATGGCAGGAAGTCAAAGGGTGATTGAGGAGTCAACTAAACTTGCATCCGTTGAGGCTTTAGCACTCTCGGCTTCCGAGTGCTAGTTTATCAGTCAGCTCTGCAGCCTGACAATAGCTGCAACGACAGACGAGGCGGTTGGGTGTGGATCTCCCGACTTCCTCTGCGCCTTTTGGGGGAGGAGAGGCGGTGCGAATTCCCTTGTTTCAGGTGGATGCCTTTACGGCAGTGCCCTTTAGGGGCAATCCGGCAGCGGTTTGCTTGCTGTCCCAGGAGCTGCCGCAGGAGCTGTTGCAGGCAATTGCGGCAGAGAACAATCTGTCGGAAACAGCTTTTTTGCTGCCCCAGGGATCCTGGGATGGCCTCCCCCACTACAGCCTGCGCTGGTTTACCCCCACAACGGAAGTGGATCTCTGTGGGCACGCCACCCTAGCTGCTGCCCATGTGCTCTTGAGCGAAGTTCACCCAGAAGCTCAGGAGGTGGCCTTCTCCACCCGCAGTGGCCAGGTGTTGGTGCGGCAGCAAGGAAAGCGGCTAGCGATGGATTTCCCCTCCCAGACTCCCCAACCTTGGCTGGAAGCGCAAGAACAGGTGGCGGCGGCCTTGGGGATCCCTCCTCTAGAGTTGTACCGCGGCAGCATGGGGGTAGCGGTGCTGGCTTCGGCGCAGCAGGTGCGGCAAGTCCAGCCGAATTGGGCTCAGGTGGAGGCGCTCTCTGTCTCCGGGTTAATCGTCACCGCTGCCGGAGCAGATTTAGAGGAGGGAGCGGATTTTGTTTGCCGCGTTTTCGCCCCCCGCTTGGGGATCTCGGAGGATCCCGTAACCGGCTCTGCCCAGTGTCTGTTGGCGCCTTATTGGTCGGAGCGGCTGGGTCGAACTGAGCTCAGGGTGCGGCAGCTCTCGACGCGGGGGGGTGAGCTCTGGTGTCGCTATCTCGGCGCTCGGGTGGAGATTGCCGGGCAGGCAGTGCTGGTGATGGTGGGAGAGCTGAGGATTCCTTAGAAAAAACACCCCGGCTGGTTCCGGGGTGCTGGGAATGATGGGAAGGGTGGGGCTAGCCCAAAAGTTCTGCCGCCTGAATAAGTTCCACTTGCTTTTTCTTGAGTACCAAGAGGAGCTGAGTGATAGCCACTGCCGCCAGGAAGGCCACCATCCACTTCACCCGATCCGGGCTCTGCAGCACCAGATCCCGCTCCACTTGGCCAAAGCCGCCCACGTTGGGGTTGTTGGTAACCGGATCCCCTTCTTTGACGCTGTCGCCAATGTTAACCACCAACTCCGGCCCCGGTGGCACCACCAGATGCTGGATACCGTTCTCAGTTTCGAAGCTGAGCACTCGCGTGCCCGGCAACTCGTATTCGGGTGGCACCAGGGCGGCCAGCTCTGCCGGCAGGTCGCTAAGATCCGACTCGATAGTGGCGATGCTGGTCAGGCGGCCGGTGGCGGGAGCGCGGAAGACGTTGTTGTTGCTGAGGCTGCCATCGGGGTTGATCTGGCCACGGCCCCGGTTGGCGCCAATGTAAACCCGATATTTCATGAAAGCCACTGAGGGATCCTCTTTCGGGTCAGGGGCTACCACCGGGAAGACGATTTCCTGGTGCTGCTCACCGGGCAACGGCCCCACCAGGAGGATGTTGGGCTTCTGGTCACTGTAGGGAGTGATGTAGGTCTCAGCGGTCTCCTGCCGCTGCTTTTCGGTCATTTCCTCCTCGGTGGCCAGGCGGAAGCCCTCTGGCAAGATCACCACCGCGCCAACATTCAAGCCGCCCTTGCTGCCATCTGCTAGCACCTGCTGCTTGCTTAGGTCGTAGGGAATCCCAACTTTAATGGTGAACACCTGACCGGGGGTAACCGCCTGCGGCACTTCAGCCCGGACAGGCATGGCGTTCAGGTGGCAGTTGGCGCAGACAATTTTCCCCGTTGCCTCGCGGGGGTTATCGTAGGCCATCTGGGCATAGTAGGGGTAGGCTGCTGCTGGCGGAGATGCTACGACCATTAGCAGCAGCGCACACAAGGCCAAGAAAAAAATTCGCTTCATAAGCTCAACTCAAAATTGCAATTCCAATCTGCAAAAGCTCTGCAAAAGCTTTTTGCGCCCTCTCCTCGAGAGCCTGTGGACGCTCCGGCTAAGACCAACGCCGTGCCCTCTTCAGGCTTTCCTCTCGCCACCGCCAGCCCTGCAATGGCGCGTTTAGGCCTCGCGGAAATCGGGGCCCTGCCAGGGGCTAAAGCGAATGTTGTCGCCGTCCACCGTGACGCTGACTAGCTCCAACGAACGGGGAGCCGGCCCCCGGATGACCTTGCCATTGGCTGCGTATTGGGATCCGTGACAGGGGCACTTGAAGAGGTTTTCTCCTGCATTCCAGGGCACCACGCAGCCGAGGTGGGTGCAGACGGCGTTGAGGCCGTAGTTAGCCACCGCTCCATTGTCGATCACGATGTAGGTGGGATCCCCTTTCAAGCCCTGGGCCAGAACGCGATCCGTAGCCGCGTGGGTAGCTAGCAGCTCGCTGACGCGAATTGGCCTGCCGAGGGCATCTTGGGCAATTACCCCCTCCCCTGTCCCACCGGCAGAGGGAGGAATGAAATACTTCACCACCGGGTAGAGGGCACCCACGACCACCACCCCCACCGAGCCGCTGAGAAGGGCGTTCAAGAGAACCCGCCGGCTCATGGGGGGCGCCTCAAAGTTGCTCATCGCTTCGGTCATAATGGTCAGGAAAGCCTGAGAAGTTTTAACGTTCGTTGACAAACGACACCATCCTAACCGAGCCCCCTAGCCAATTTCATTAAGAAATGCAAAGCTAGGAGCAGCTCGAGGGGGAGGCCGATGCATCCAAGCCAACCTATGAGGGGATCCGAGTTGCAAGCTTTGCTGCGGGAGAAGTGGGGCTGCTCCTACGACGTGCAGCTGCGCCGCTTGGGGGGTAGGGTGGTGTTGTTGGTGATGTGGCGCTACCTAGAGCAGCCCTCTTTCCCCTTGACGGAAGCCGAGTATCTGGCTCGCCTGGAGTCGGTGATGGCCCATCTGCAGGCTTGGGGTGTGTGGGAAACGGTGCGGCGAGAAATTGAGGCTACCCGCCAGAAACCTCGCATAGGCAAGGCGGTGGCCATTCCTCTGAATTTGCAAGGGGTGGGAGAGCGGGCCTGCGAGTGGCTGCTGTAGCCTGGCTCTTCTTTACAACGGAAAACTCCACCGGCTTGGGGCTATCCAACTTCCACCAGGCCGGCCTGCAGGGCCTGCAAAAACTGGCGGGCGGTGCGACCGGAGAAGCCGTTCTGCTGCTGAGCCCAGATCAGCGCTTGGCGGCGCAAGGTATCTAAAGGCTGAGAGAGGCCCAGCCGCTGCGCCAAGTGTTCCACCGTAGCCAGATAGTCGGCTTGGCTAAAAGGGGCAAAGGTAAGGGTAAGGCCAAAGCGATCCCGCAGCGACAGCTTTTCCTGCACCGTATCCCAGGCGTGGATCTCTTGATCTTGGGGGTTGGGACGATCGCCAAAAAACTCGCGGATAAGGTGGCGGCGGTTGCTGGTGGCATAGAGGCGCACATTGGGCGGCGGTGGAACGAGATCTCCCTCCAAGAGCACCTTGAGCTGCTTAAACTCGGTTTCGTCCGCCTCAAAGGAGAGGTCGTCTACAAATAGGACAAAGGGCAGCGCCTGCTGTCGCAGCTCCGCCAAGATCTCCGGCAACTGCATCAAGTCTCTGGGTCTTAGCTCCAGTAGGCGCAGTCCCTGCGGGCCGTAGCGGCGCAACAACGCCTTCACCAGCGAAGACTTGCCGGTGCCCCGCGCTCCGTAGAGCAACACATGCAAAGCCGGATCCCCCCGCAGCAGCGCTTCGGTGTTGGCGGCCAGCTGCTGTTTCTGCTGTTCGTAGCCGTAAATCTCTTCCCATTCGGGCAAGTCGGGAGCAGGGATCCCTTCTAGCCCTGCTGGCCCCCAGCGAAAGGCCCAATAGCGGCCACAGAGCCCTACCCCTGCTTGGCAGTAGTGGGCAATCAAGGCCTCCAGGCTCTGGCCCCAATCGGCCAAGGGGCGAGGATCCCAGCCAGAGCTGCCGCTGTTTTCATCTGGCCAGGAGATCCCCAGGCCCAGCGCCTGCATTTGCTCGGCGATCGTCTCCTGGCTATTGGCTAGGATTTGCAGGCAACGGAGATCGTGGCGGGCCGCTTGCAGAAGGGGTGCTGGGATCCCTTGCGGTTGCAGCGCCGCCCGCGAGAAAGGGTTATCGGCCCAGCGGATCTCCCGGATCAGCCACTCCCGCCAGCTCAAGCCCTGCTGGGCCAAAAGCTCAAACCAACGCCCATAGGCTCTCCAGCAGGGCAAGGGATCCCCGCTCATCAACTGCTGAATGAGCTCCTGCCAGGCTAGGGCCAGGGGATGGGCGCAGATGTCCCGAAACACCAGCAGCCTAGCCGCCGCTTCCGCCGCTTCTTCTAGGGGAGTCATTACGGCCCGCTACCCCAAGCCTTGCGCCAAGAGGGCTGCCTCCAAGTAGCGCGAAGGGGCACCCTACTACCTACTATGCAACAAACCTTAACCCTGGTTTGTCAGCTAGCCTTCACCCCCACCCAGGTGGCTAAGCCCTGCTTGCGCCAGGAGTGCGGGCCACGGTGGTCAACCGCTGGATAAGCTTGGCTTAGCTAGAGGGACAAACAAGCTAGCATTGTAAAAAATCTTTGCCCTGACTTGGTTTCTATGACTGACGTCCCCGTCTCCCGCATTCGCAACTTTTCCATCATTGCCCACATTGATCACGGCAAGTCTACCCTTGCCGACCGGCTGCTGGAGGCAACCGGCACCGTCTCAGCCCGCGAGATGAAGCCGCAGCTTCTAGACAGCATGGAACTGGAGCGGGAGCGGGGCATCACCATCAAGCTACAGGCGGCCCGCATGAACTACCGTGCCCAAGACGGCCAGGACTATGTCCTCAACCTCATCGATACGCCAGGGCATGTGGATTTTTCCTACGAGGTCTCCCGCTCGCTGGCTGCCTGTGAAGGGGCGCTGTTGGTGGTGGATGCTTCTCAAGGTGTGGAAGCCCAAACCCTGGCCAATGTTTACCTGGCTTTGGAGAACAACCTGGAAATTATCCCCGTCATTAACAAAATTGACTTGCCTAGCGCCGACCCCGAGCGAGTCATTGCCGAGATCGAGCAGGTGATTGGCCTTGACTGCAGCGGGGCGATCCTAGCCTCTGCCAAAGTGGGCCTCGGTATCTCAGAGATTCTCGAGGCTATTGTGCAGCGGGTACCGCCGCCGCAGGATACGGTAGCGGATCCCTTGCGGGCTTTGATCTTCGATAGCTACTACGATCCCTACCGGGGTGTGATTGTCTATGTGCGCATTGTGGATGGGGAGGTGAAAAGGGGGGACAAGATTTGCTTCATGGCCTCTGGCCGGGAGTACGAGGTTACTGAGCTGGGAGTGATGCGCCCCCACCAAGAGCCGGTTGAGTCTCTCCACGCCGGGGAAGTGGGCTACATTGCCGCTGCCATTAAAAGCGTTGAGCACGCCCGCGTGGGGGACACCATCACCCTCGTTCATCGCAGGGCTCCTGAGCCTCTGCCCGGCTACAAAGAAGCCAAGCCAATGGTGTTCTGTGGACTTTTTCCCAGCAACTCGGATCAGTACGCCGAACTCAAAGAGGCCTTGGAAAAGCTGAAGCTCAACGATGCCGCTCTCCACTTTGAGCCGGAAGTCTCCCCTGCCATGGGCTTTGGCTTCCGCTGTGGTTTCTTGGGCCTCCTCCATATGGAGGTGGTTCAGGAGCGGCTAGAGCGGGAGTACGACCTGGACCTGGTGATTACAGCCCCAACGGTGGTTTATCAAGTTACCCTCAACAATGGCTCGGTGCTCCGGGTTGATAACCCCAGCAAGCTGCCTCCTCCCAACGAGCGCCTTAGCATTGAGGAGCCCATTGTCCGCGTGGAGATGATTTTGCCGGAGGAATTCGTTGGCGCGGTGATGGAGCTGTGCGAGACTAAGCGCGGCATCTTTAAGGATATGAGGTATCTGGCTCAGGGCCGCACGACGCTGGTGTACGAATTGCCTCTGGCGGAAGTGATCACTGACTTTTTTGACCAGTTGAAATCTCGCACCCGCGGCTACGCCAGCATGGACTACCAAATGGTGGGCTATCGGGCTGACGATCTGGTGCGCTTGGATATCCTCATCAATGGCGAGCCGGTGGACGCTCTCTCCACGATTGTGCATCGGGACAAAGCCTTTCAGGTGGGCCGGTCTCTAGTGGCTAAGTTGCGCGAGCTGATCCCACGCCACCAGTTTGAGGTGCCCATCCAAGCGGCGATTGGCTCGCGCGTCATTGCCCGCGAAACTATCCCTGCGCTGCGCAAAAATGTTTTGGCCAAGTGCTACGGGGGAGACGTAACTCGCAAGCGCAAGCTGCTGGAAAAGCAAAAAGAAGGGAAAAAGCGCATGAAGGCACTGGGAACAGTGGATGTGCCCCAAGAGGCGTTTATGGCAGTGTTGAAGTTGCAAAATGACTAACCTAGCCTTGCGGCGCGAGGAGGTGTTGGCCTGGCTGCAGGAGCGGGTGCCTCCTCCCCGCCTGCGCCACATCTTGGGAGTCGAGGCAATGGCCCGGCAACTGGCGGCTCACTACGGATTGGATGAGGAGAAAGCCGCTTGGGCAGGTCTGATGCACGACTTAGCTAAGTCTTTCCCGGCGGAGCAACTGTTGCAGCGGGTAGCTCGGGAGCGGGAGCTAGACGAGATTGAACGGGCTGAGCCCCACATCCTCCACGCCGAGGTGGGCTCCCTGTTGGCGCGGGAACAGTTTCAGGTGCAGGATGCGGAGATCTTGGCGGCCATCGCCAACCACACCCTAGGCCAGCCCGGCATGGGTCCGCTTAGTTGTGTGGTTTTTGTAGCCGATGCTCTGGAACCCAACCGCGGCAGCAGCCCAGAGCTGGAGCAGTTGCGGCGCCTGGCTTTTGTAGATTTATCTAAAGCTGTGGTGGGGGTTTGCGATCTAAGCCTGAGATTTTTGCTAAACCGGAATCAGGTGGTTCATCCACGCACCCTCATGACTCGCAATTATTTCCTGCTCCATCCTTTGGATCAAAAGGATTTCCAGAGGTCTGCGTCTCCAGTTCTTTCCGTCGTTTCAGGAGGGTCTTAGTTGCTACAGCTCATGCCTGCCCGTGCCAGGGATCCCGTCTATCGCATGGCGCTGAGTGCAGCTCGCGCAGCGGAAGAAAAAAAAGGTGGCGACATTGTCCTGCTGGATGTATCTCGGGTTTCCACACTGGCAGACTACTTTCTTCTAGTCAGTGGCTACTCGCTGACGCAAGTGCGCGCCATTGCCCAGGCAATTGAGGAAAGGCTTTGGGAGGAGTGGCAACGGACACCGCAGCGCATTGAAGGTCAAGACTCAGGCTCGTGGATCCTCATTGACTACGCCGATCTCATCGTCCACGTGATGATGCAAAACGAAAGGGAGTACTACGACCTGGAGTCTTTTTGGATCCAAGCCGAACGGGTTGAGTTGCCTTTAGCCGGCTAGATCCCTAGCTCTGCGGGTCGACCTTTCAGACTAGGGCTTTGCCGGTTTTCCCTAGTCGGCTGTCAAGAAATATGTGAAGCACGTAAAGTTTTTAATAGTTCCACAGTTTCTTACATAGTTGCGTGCTAGCATAAACGCCGAGGAGTAGTAAGACCCTTGTTTCCAGGTGCAGAAGAGTTTCTATAGTCTTTGTTAAAGTTCCCACTCTGCACTTTCCAAAACGCCGATAATTTCCCGCTGGCGGTAATGCCAGCAGGAGCACAAGGTTAATAATTGACGACAGCTTCCTGCTAGTGAGGGAGTTGATCTACTTTGGCTTGAATGTCAAGCCTCTAGGGGAAAGTCCAGTGCCAAGAGCAGGGGAGAAGTAGGAGCTAGCGCCCTTTGTTTAATGCTTGTTTAAAAGCGGCCGAGATTCTTAGGAGGGGAGTTCTGATGGAAAAAATGTTGGTGAATATCATTGAGTACCTGGCATTGGCAGAACTGGAAACTTTACTCTGCACCGAGCACCCCCACCAGCAAGTGTTTCATGACGCCAAGGAGCGGGAATCCCTGCTGCAGCAGATTCTCAACCGGGTTCCCCCTGCTTATAGGTTGCTGCCTGCCGATGAATGCCCTAGCCGCGACCAGCTTAGCCCCTCAGAACTGGAGTTGCTCCGCTCGGTGGTGCGGGATGTGGTCAAGCAGAAGCTGCAACAGGACTCTTTTGAAGATCCCTACGTGGGAGCAGCGATGTCGGAGGTGTTCTACGGGTAGAAGGAGGGTTAGCTACACTGCGAAGGCGCTGCCTTAAATGCTGCCCGTTTACTATTCCGAAACTTTTCTTAGCCACAATACAGGTCCCTTTCATCCGGAACGCCCGGCCCGCTTGCAAGCTATTTTCAAAGCCCTGCACAAGGCTCCCTTTGCCAACCAACTGGAGTGGCGGGATCCCCCCCTGGCTGAGCTGGGGGAGCTGGAGCGGGTCCACTCGCCTCGGCATATCCAACAGGTGGCCGAGCTGGCGGCAGCAGGTGGGGGTTACCTTGATGCCGATACAGTTGTCTCTCCAGGCAGCTTTGAAGCAGCGCGGCGGGCAGTGGGCGGCTGGATTGCCGCGGCAGCCTCGGCTTTGGCCACAGGACAGCCAGCTTTGGTGCTGTGTCGTCCGCCTGGGCATCACGCTGAGCCGGAGCGGGCAATGGGGTTTTGCCTCTTCAGTAACGCCGCCATCGCCGCCCTGTGGGCACTAGAGCAGTCAGGGGTCAGGCAGGTAGCCATTTTTGATTGGGACGTACACCACGGCAACGGCACCCAGGCGGTGGTGGAGCGCCATCCCCAACTGGCCTATGCCTCCATCCACCAGTTTCCTCTCTACCCCGGCACAGGACTGGCCGAGGAAACCGGGATCCACGGCAACCTCTGCAACGTACCTCTGCCTGCAGGATCCGACTGGTCGGCCTACGAAAAAGCTTTGCAGGAGAAGGTTCTGCCTTTCCTAAAAGCCTTTCAGCCCGATTTGCTGCTGGTGAGTGCCGGCTTTGACTGTGCCAAAGGGGATCCCTTGGCCGATATGCTGCTAGAGCCGGAAGACTTTGGTCGCATGACCCGTCTTTGCTTGAAAGAGGTAACCTCTAAGGCTGTCTTTGGCCTAGAAGGGGGGTATAACCTGGAAAACTTGGCCCGCGGCTGGCTAAGTGTAGCCCAGGCCTGTCTAGAAGGCTAGCCTCTCCATTTCACCTTAGGTAGAATCTGCCGCACGTCCACCCGGTCCTTGTACTTGAGGGCGAAGTTGAGCAGCGAATCCAGCAGCGAATCCGACAGGTAGTGAGGCTGAAGGCCCAGATCTAGAAGCTTGGTGTTCTTGGCGTTGTAGTAGTGCTCTTCCAGCTCAACGCGGGGGTTCTCCAGGTGTTGGATTTCCACCTTCAAGCCCATGGCAGCCGCAGCCTTTTGCACCATCACTGCTAGCTGCTCCACACTAAATTGTTCAGTGAACTGGTTCATCACCCGGAACTGGCCTGGCTCAGGAGGATTGGCGATGGCCAGCTCCACACAACGCACGGTGTCGCGAATATCCAAGAAGCCGCGCGTTTGACCCCCTTTGCCGTAGACTGTTAGCGGATGGCCGACTGCTGCCTGAACACAGAAGCGGTTGAGGGCTGTGCCAAACACGCCATCGTAGTCGAGGCGGTTGATCAGGACCTCGTCCATGCCTGTTTCTTCCGTGAGCACGCCATACACCACCCCTTGGTTCAGGTCGGTAGCCCGCAGGCCCCAGACGCGGCAAGCAAAGTGAATGTTGTGGCTGTCATGGACCTTGGAGAGGTGGTACATGGATCCCGGCTGCTTGGGATAGGGCAGGGTATCCTTGCGGCCGTTGTGCTCGATGGTGATGTATCCCTCCTCGATGTCAATGTTGGGAGTGCCGTACTCACCCATGGTGCCCAGCTTCACCAGGTGGCAGTCGGGAAATTCCTCCTTGATGGCATAGAGGATGTTGAGGGTGCCCACCACATTGTTGACCTGGGTCATCACCGCATGTTCGCGGCTAATCATCGAGAAGGGAGCAGAGCGCTGCTCGCCAAAGTGCACAATAGCCTCTGGCTCAAAGCGGCGCATGCAGGAAATTAGGGCTTGGTAGTTAGTAACATCGCAAACAAAGATGGGAATATCCTTGCCAGTCAGCCCCTTCCAGCGATCCACCCGCTGCTCAAGCTGGGCAATGGGTGTCAGACTAGAAACTCCCAGTTGCAGATCCCAAAGCCGGCGGATATACGAGTCGAGGATGGCCACCTCGTAGCCCCTGTTGGATAGGTACAGGGCCGTTGCCCAGCCACAGTATCCGTCACCACCAATAACTAAAACTCTCATTGGGGAAGCGGAATTCGCCTGTTCACGAATCTACCAAGTTATGGCACCAAAGACAAATACCTCAGGAGCCCATTTTTACCAGCGACTTAGTCGACCTGAGGAGGGTTGTCTAGGGTGTAGACGGTGGTCTCAGCGGCAATGGCGCGGCGCACATAGACAGGAACCTGGTAAAGACCCAGGAGGGCAGTGCCATCAAGGAAGCGCAGTTCCCCTCGACTGGGATCCAAGTGCTGAGCCAGAAGCTGGTCGATCTGTTCCGGCTCCGGCCTGGAGGGGATAGGAGCCTGAGCTGCTAGGGCAAATCCAAGAGGCCCGCCGTAGGTGGTGGCGTAGATGGCGTAGGGCTGCACAGCAGCAAACACGGTTTTGAGGGTGTGAACGATGCGGGTGTGCTGCTCCAACTCCAAGGGGCTTGTCGGCCCAGCCTGGAGGGCAAAAGCTCCACCGGGCTGCAACTTGGAGCGGATCTGGCAGAAAAACTCCTGGGTAAAGAGGCGGGCGGCAGGGCCAGCTTCCACAGGATCCGAAAGATCGGAGAGGATGACGTCCCAAACCGGCTCTGTCTCCTGGAGAAAGTCGAAAGCGTCGGCAATCACTACCTGCGCCCGCGGGTCCTCAAAGGCCCCCTGGTGCATTTCTGGCAAGTGTTCCCGACAGGCCTCCACCACCTCTCCGTCGATGTCCACCATCACCGCCTGCTCCACCGAGCGCCAGCGCAGCACCTCCCGCAGCGTTGCCCCTTCCGCTCCCCCCAGTACAAGCACGCGCCGAGGGATCCCACCCCCCTGGACAACTTGGAGAAGGGCGGGATGGACGAGCGCCTCATGGTAAAGGAACTCGTCCAGCGTGGTGGACTGCCAATGCCCATCCAGCATCAAGCCCTTGCCATAGGCCCCCATCTCAGCAATCAGCATTTCCTGAAAGGGGGTCTTTCGGTAGGCCAGGATGCGTGTAATAGCAAAGGCAGTGTAGCTCCAGGGGGTAAAGTACTCCTGGGCCCAGAAGAAGTTCCTTGGCAGGTTCATGGGTAGCTTGGCAAAGGTGGTGCAATCTCAGCGCCTTCGTCTAGCTGTTTCACAACTAACTGCCTCAGGCAAGGGCGTCACTTCCTCAAGGGACGCCGGCTCCGTGGTTCGGCGAGGCAGCTTGCGCAGCGAATGCCGTCGCGCTTGAAAGACCTCAATCAAATATTCACAGGCTGCTTCAGGCCGCGTATGGCGCCCGCAGGTAAACACATCCACCGCCGCATAACCCACTTCAGGCCAGGTGTGGATGGAGATGTGGGATTCTCCTAAGAGGGCCAGCGCCGTGATCCCCTGCGGCTCAAAGGGATGGTAAAGCTCACCCAAAAGGGTGGAGTTGGAGCGTCTTGCCGCCTCCCGCAAGGCTTGCTGCACCAGGGAGACATCATCCAAGAGGTGGGCCGGGCAGTCGTACAGCTCTAGGATGCAGTGGATCCCGATTAGAGCCAGAGACCTATCCCCTAATTGGCCAGATAGCGTGTGTACCATACTATCCCCTAATTGGCCAGATAGACGACAAGAGCCGTGCAAGCAAAAGCACAGTTTTCTAATTGTCTCACAAATTGAGGCAGATTACAAGGAGCAGCGGCTTTCTTCTGGCCTTTCGAGCAAGGGACGTGAGTTCTTCAAACCAGAGGAAAAGAAGCAAGCTCAGGAAAAAGCCCCAGGGGACGGGAATTCTCTAACTGGTGGGAGCTTGCGCCAGTGGCAGGCTCAGGCGTTGACTAGCACCCTTGGCAGGCGAGCAGAAAGCCCGCAAAGCAACTCGTAGGGGATAGTGCCCAACTGATCGGCCCAGTTTTGGATCGATAAGCCCATGCTGCCCAGATGGGGGCCCAACAGCTCCACCACGTCTCCCACTTGGATGTCCGGCCTCTCGGTAACGTCCCACATGCACTGATCCATGGTGATGGTGCCCACCTGCTGGATCAGGCCGCCACGCACCCACCCTCGCAGCCAGCCGGAAAGCCGCCTTGGGATCCCATCGGCATAGCCAATGGCCAGAGTGGCAATGCGGCTGGGACGGCGGGTGATGTAGCGATGGCCGTAGCTGACACCCGTGTGGGCAGGCACCGTTTGAATGTGGGTCAGCCGCGCTTTAAGGCGCAGGATGGGTCTAAGCCCAGGCACCTGCAGGTGAGGAGCAGGAGACAAGCCGTAGAGGACTAGCCCCAGCCGCACGCGGGAGTAGTGAAGGCGGGTGAGGGCGGCGGCGGAGTTATCCAGATGCAACGGCGGCAAGGGATCCCCAGCCTGGCGGATCTGCTCTACCACCTGGGCAAAACGGGCCTCTTGCTGGGCCATTGCCGGCGAGTTGGGCTCGTCTGCTGTTGCAAAGTGGGAGAATAGGCTACAGATCTCTAGCTCAGGGATCCGGCAGATCTGCCTCCAGACGGCGGCAGCCTCCTGCCAAGGGATCCCCAGGCGGGTCATGCCGGTATCGACATTAACGTGGACTGGAACGGGCCGCCCGGCCCAGGAGGCCACCTGGCGCAGCAGGGGGATCTGCTCGGCGCGGGTAAGGCTAATCTCCAGCCGCGCTGCCATGGCCTGCTGGAGCTCCGCCCAGGTATTCAAAGCGCCCAAGACCAGGATCGGCACCTGTAGGTCTGTCTGGCGCAGCTCGATCCCTTCGGCCAGCGTAGCCACGCATAGCCCCTTGGCCCCAGCAGCCACCAGCAGAGGAGCCACTAGCTGAGCTCCATGGCCGTAGGCATTGGCCTTGACCACCGCCCAGATCTCGACGTTTGGGCCTAGGCGGGCTTGCAACAGCCTTAGGTTTTCTCGCAACTGGGCTGCGTCAATTTCCACCCACGCGCGGCTGGTTAGCAGCTCTAGCTCCGGGTTAAACGCCGTCCAGGAGTCTGTCCTTGCTCCCGGCGCCGCAACCGCGGTCAAAGCAGAAGCGTCGCCCAACGTGGACACTTCTTGTTGATCCACAACTCACCCTCACACCCGGCCAAGGTTAGATTTAGCGCAAAGTCCAGGCCGGCGCCATCCACAACAGCGGCAGCTCTGGGATCCCGCCAGCCTCCTCGTCTCCCAGCAGTTGACCCAGCCAGAAGCTTTGCCCTGCTGGAGGCAGCCCTTGGCTCAATAGCCGCCGCAGGGCGCGTTGGAACGGGTCTCTGGTTGCCGGCGACAGAGAGGGATCCCCGGTCATCCGCCGCAGATCCTCCACGGCTTCGGTGTACCCCCCCAAGGCGTCCACTAGGCCCAGCTCCACCGCCTGCGCTCCGGTGAAGAGGCGCCCATCGGCCAACTGGCGCAGTCGCACCTCATCCAAACTCTGCCGCCGCGCAATCATCTCCGCATCCAGCACCTCTTCCGCCCCTTTTTCCGGCAAGTGCTGGCGCCCGCGGGCCACATCGCGAATAAACTGGTCGAGGGTATTCTCCACCAGCTCCTGCAGCAGACGCCGCTCTTGGGGAGTGGCAGGGCGAAAGGGGGAGAGCATGTCCTTGTACTCGCCGGTTTTGAAGGTCTGCGGCTCTATGCCGTAAGTGTCGAGCAGCTTGCTAAAGTTAAGGCCTCTGATGAGTACCCCTAGGCTGCCAGTCAGGGTGCCGGGGTTGGCGTAGATTTTGTCGGCAGCACTGGCCACGTAGTAACCGCCGCTGGTGGCAATGTCCTCCAGGACGGCCACCACAGGCTTGCCGGCTTCGCGCAGGGTGGTAACGGCACGGTAGAGTTCCTGGCTGGATCCCACGGCCCCGCCTGGGCTGTTGATGCGCAGCAGGACAGCCTTGACAGCGCTATCGTCAACCGCTTCCCACAGCTGCTCTAAAGGGGAGGTGGGCAAGCCCACCAAGCTTGAGCGGCGCAAGCCGCCGATAGGACCCTCGAGAGCGACCACCTCGATGCGACTTGCCCCTTGAGGAGCTCCCCCTCGAGCCAACTCGGCTGCAGGGCGTCTACTGCCGACAAGGGCCGCAATTAGGCAAACCACCAGCAAAGCAGCCGCCAAAATGCGGTTCAACTGGCTTTCCTGAGTCACAACCCCCCCGCTGTCACTGACTTTGTTCTATCACCCAGCAGGCTTTTGTAGCGACTGCATCCCCACTGCTCTGCAGGCGAGCGAGGGGAAGGGCAGTGCAGACGGGGGAGGGTTGTAGTATACTTGCAGTTGTCACCTAGGTAGCCTACGGCAGGGTATTGCCAGGGCTAGAGCCTGGAGAAGTACGGGCGGCTGAGGGCCCCCACTGCGGACTAGGGGACTACGTAAAGTCCCTGGCAGGCGTGGGGTAGAGATCTTCCAAAGCTGGAGAGAGGTCAAAAGTAGCTGGTACCTTTGGTCAGCAAGGCCGCTTCTCTAGGCTAAAATTAGAAGTAAGGCTGTTGTCCACACTTCTAGCTTCTAGTGGGACTTGGGGCTTTAGCTCAGTTGGTAGAGCACTTCAATGGCATTGAAGGGGTCAGCGGTTCGAGTCCGCTAAGCTCCATGACAGTAGTTAGGCTGGGGAGTGAGGGAGTTAAGAGGAGCAGAAAGCTAGGGCAGCTGCTTTGCCTAGCTGGGAGCCAGAAGGCATGGAGCTCTGCTCGCTAGCTTGAACCCCCTAGAAAATCTCCCTATACTTCAAGAAGCCTCGTCATTACCTCCACTGCTTCCTCTCCCTATGCAGGTTCCCTCCTCAGGCAAGCTGGACCCTACCCTTCCCGAGGCACAGGCTGGCCGTTCGGTCAAGGACTCTGTCTCGGAACCGGATCCCAAGTCAGAGCAGCCTTCGGCCCTGTGGCAGCAGCAGTTGGAGGCCCGGCTGCTCAAAGCTGAAGCGGAACTGCAAGAGCGGCGCACCCTTCAGGAAAGCCTGCAGGCTGAGGTGCAAGCCCTGCGCACTCAGCTGCAGGAGCGGGAGCATGCTCTGCACCAGCTCCAGCAAACCTTGGCAGAGCAAAAGGTTCTGCTCTCGGAGCAAGAAGCTCAGCTGGCAGCACGACAACGACTCAACGAGCGGCAGCGCCAAGATATTGAGGCCCTGCAGGAGCAGCTTGAGCAGCTGCGGTTGGCCCATGCCCAGGAGCGCCGTCAGTGGGAACACCGTCAGCAGGAGCTCCAAGCCTCGCTAGTAGAAGCCCAGGATCTGGCCCAAAAACGGGTGGAGATGTTACAGCGTTTCAAGGCCGAGCTTTCTTTAGCCCGCACCCAACTGGCGGAAACGCAGGCAGAGCTGAGCAGACTGCGGGCTCTCTACAGCGAGCAGCAGGCAGCTTGGCAGGGAGAGCGGGAGCGCCTTGAGGCGCGGCTAGCGGGCTATGCGGAGACGGAAGCGGAAGCGCAGCAGCGCTGGCAAGAACAACGACAGGAATTGGAGGCAGCCCTCTCCCAAGCCCAGGCAGAAATTGCCCACTGGCAGGAACAGTACGCCCAAGCTCAGCAGCGCATCGAGGCGTTGGAGCAGCAGCTTCAGGCGGCTTTGGATGAGCTTGCCGAGCAATCTGCCAAGCAATCGCAGCTACGCTCTGCCCAGGTGGCCATTGCCCATTTGCAAGAACAAGCCGAAGCCTTGGAGGCGCAGGTGAAGGCTTTGCAGGCAGAGCGAGAGGCTCTTTTAGAAGAGAACCGATCCCTGAAAGAGAAGTGCGAGCAGCAACAGATGCATGTGCTTAGCCTCAAGGCGGCCCTGGAGCGCAGGGGTCTAGAGATCCCAGCTCGGGTTGATGGGGTTGCCAAAGGGGCTGACACACCCAAGGGAGCGGAGTCTCCTGCTTCCCTCCAAGCCGCCAAGCCCGCGCTTCAGCCGCGACCCCTGCTGGCTCGGGCCGGGAAGCGGGCGGTAGATCTGCCGCGGTTTTTGTCCCGCCCGTGAGGGATCCCGTTTTGCAGTCCGCTCCTCCCCGCTGGTTGGAGGTGTGGGTGGATCATCCTCGTTTAGGAGGGTGCTTCATCTACCGCGTGCCGGAGGGATGGGAGCCAGAGGCCGGCGACCTCCTCAGTGTCCCCTTTGGCCAGCAGGTAGCGGGGGCAGTGGCGCTGGGCTGGCGTGCCGAGTTACCAGCAGGGGTAGAGCCCCAGTCGGTGCGGGCAATTGAGGCAGTGGTGGCCAAAGGGATCCTGCCCAAGGAGTTCTGGCCCCTGCTGCAGCGAGTAGCCGATTACTATCTCACCCCCCTGGCGCAGGTGGTGCGCACGGTCTTGCCCCCTGGCTTGCTTAGCCGCTCCCAGCGACGGATCCGCCTGGTTCGATCCCCCCAAGGGGAATGTTCGCCGGCCGCCCAGGCTTTGCTGCGGCTGCTCCAGGAAAAAGGGGGGGAGCTGTCTTGGCGCTACCTCCAGCAGCAGGTGCCCGGCGCCGAGCTGGCCCTGCGGGAGCTGCAGCGGCGGGGTTGGGTGGAAAGTTTCTGGCAGGAGCAGCAGGGGGGTAGGGTAAAAACCCAGCAGGCAGCCACCTTGGTGGAGGACTCGCTGGAGGGGCTGAGCTTGCCCCAGCAGAAAGCGCTGCAGATCCTCAAGCAAAAAGGGGGGGAGCTGCTGCTAGTCGAGTGGGAGCGTCTGGCGGGGGTGAGTCGGTCGGTGTTGCAGAGCCTGGCCCGCAAAGGCCGGGTGCACCTCTACGAGCGGCCCCTGCTGCGGCTGGGGGAGGCCGACCGGCCTGTGGAGCAAGATCGGCCCAAGCCTCTGACGCCAGCCCAGGCCGAGGCAGTGGCGGCCATTGGCCAAGCTCTGGGGCGAAACCAACGCTTTCTGCTGCACGGGGTCACCGGCTCGGGCAAGACGGAGGTGTACCTGAAGGTCATTGCCCAGGTGCTGCAGCAGGGACGGTCGGCCTTGGTGCTGGTGCCGGAGATTGGCCTTACCCCGCAACTGACGGACCGCTTTCGGGCGCGGCTGGGATCCCGCGTGTGGACCTACCACAGCGGCCTCTCGGCAGGGGAGCGCTACGACCTCTGGCGGCAGATGGTGATCTCTGTCCCCCAGGTGGTCATTGGCACGCGCTCGGCGGTGTTTGCCCCCTTGGCCAATCTTGGCCTGATTGTCTTGGACGAGGAGCACGACGACAGCTTCAAGCAGGATCAGCCCCAGCCCTGTTACCACGCTCGACAAGTGGCGGAGTGGCGGGCTGAGCTGGCCAACTGTCCCCTGGTCTTGGGCAGCGCCACACCCGCAGTGGAAACCTACGCCGCCCACCTCCAGGACCCGCAGCGCTGGGTTCGTCTGGCCCTGCCGCAGCGCATTCCTCAGGCGGGGATCCCGGCCACCCTGCCCCAGGTGGAGCTGGTGGACATGCGCCAAGAGCTGCAGGCGGGTAACCGCAGCATTCTTAGCCGTCGCCTGCAACAAGCCTTGCACGAGACTTTGAAGAGGGGGGAACAGGCCATCCTCTTTGTCCCCCGCCGCGGCTACAGCACCTTTGTTTTGTGCCGCAGTTGCGGCTTTGTCCTCACCTGCGCCCACTGCGACGTCTCCCTTACCGTTCACCTAGAGGGCGGGCAGGAGCTGCGCTGCCACTACTGCGGCGCCCGCCAACCCCATCCCCAGCGCTGCCCTGCCTGTGGTTCGCCCTACCTAAAGCACTTCGGCACTGGCACCCAGAAGGTGGTGGAGGTGCTGCAGCAGCACTGGCCGCAGCTAGGGATCCTGCGCTACGACAGCGATGCCACCCGCCGCAAGGGATCCCACCGCAACTTGCTGGAGCAGTTTCGCAGCGGCAAGGCTCAGGTGCTGGTGGGCACCCAGATGCTCACCAAGGGGCTGGATATTCCCCAGGTGACGCTGGTGGGGGTAGTGGCTGCCGACGGACTATTGCACCAGCCTGACTACCGCGCTGGTGAACGCACCTTTCAACTGCTCACCCAAGTGGCGGGCCGAGCAGGACGGGGATCCCTGCCGGGCCAGGCCATTATCCAGACCTATTTGCCAGAGCACCCCATCTTGCAAGCGGTGCTGGCCCACGACTACGAGGGCTTTGTCCAGGCCGAGCTGCGCCAACGCCAAGAGGGGGGCTACCCTCCCTACCGAGCCCTGATCTTGATCCGCCTAAGCAGCACCTCCCTGGAGGCACTGGAGCGCTATTGCCAGCGCGTGGCCGAACGCCTGCAAGGGATCCCAGCCGAGATCCTAGGCCCAGGGCCAGCCCAAGTGGAACGGGTTGCCGGCCGCTACCGCTGGCAGATCCTGCTCAAACAGCTTCCCGGTCAGCCCTGGGATCGCGCCCAGATCGATGCCCACTTGCGCAGCGCCCTTGGACATATCCCCCAGGGGATCCGCGTCAGCCTCGATGTGGATCCGCTGCGGATCCTCTAGTTCTGTCCAGATTGGGAGGCTAAGGGTTAGCGGGGCAACATTCTCGGCCCCAATCTGTTCTATAGTCGTTTAAGCTTCGTTTAAGCTCAGGGGATCCCTGGCCGATTGCGGCCAAGGGGGCTCTTGTGGGGTGTCAACCAAGGAGAAGCACTTGTGGCCTATCGGGTAACGTTGATTCCTGGAGATGGCATTGGCCCGGAAGTAACCAAGGCGATGACCACGGTCTTGGAGGCCACCGGGGTGGAACTGGAGTGGATCCGGGTGGAAGCAGGGGTAGAGGTGATTGAGAAATACGGCACGCCTTTGCCGCCGCAGGTGTTGGAGTCCATCCGAGAAACCAAAGTGGCCATCAAAGGGCCCATTGGCACCCCTGTAGGCACGGGCTTTCGCTCCGTCAATGTAGCCATCCGCAAAGAGCTAGACCTCTACGCCAACCTGCGCCCGGCCAAATCTATCCCTGGCATCAAAAGCCCTTTTCAAAACATCGACCTAGTGGTGGTGCGGGAAAACACTGAAGATCTCTACGCCGGGATCGAGTTTGAAAGGGGGACCCCCGAAGCTGTGCAGGCGCGAGAGGAGATGATGCGCCTTTCCGGCAAGTTCATCCGCGAGGGATCGGCCATTGCCATCAAGCCCATCTCAGAGTTTGGCAGCCGCCGCATCGTCAAGTTTGCTTTCGAATATGCCCGCCAAAATGGCCGCAAAAAGGTAACGGCCGTTCACAAAGCCAACATCATGAAGTTTACCGACGGGCTGTTTTTGCAGGTGGCGCGGGAGGTGGCCCAGGAGTACCCCGACATCGAGTTTGAGGATCGCATCGTGGACAACATGTGCATGCAACTGATGCAAAAGCCGCAGCTCTACGATGTGCTGGTGCTCACCAACCTCTATGGGGACATCATCTCGGATCTGTGCGCTGGCATGATTGGCGGGCTGGGGGTGGCGCCGGGGGCCAACATTGGCGATGGCATCGCTGTCTTTGAGGCCATCCACGGCTCAGCACCCAAATATGCTGGTCAGAACAAGGTCAACCCCTCTGCCCTCATCCTCTCCGGGGCCATGATGCTGCGCTACCTAGGCGAGCGGGAAGCCGCCGCGAGGGTAGAAGCGGCAGTGCAGTCGGTCATTGCCGAAGGCAAATACGTCACCTATGACCTGGCCCAAGGGGAGCCTGTGGGCACTCAGGAGATGGCCGAGGCCATCGCCGCCCGCGTCCAGGAGCTCGCTCGCGTCTAAAGCCGCAGCTTCAAGCAACCCCGCTCAATAGCCCAGAACTGGGTCTACCACCCCCAACAAAGGCTCCCCCAGCCGAAAGCGGCGCACGTTTTCCCGCACCCGCTCAGACAAAGCGGGGATGATCATGGCATCGGTAATGGCTGTGTGGGGGGTAACTAGGCAATTGGGCAAGCTCCAGAGGGGATGTCCAGGGGGCAGCGGCTCCGGGTCTGTAACATCCAGGGCGGCGCCCCGGATGATTCCTTCTTGCAAAGCAGCCACCAGGTCGGGAGTCACGATGTGTTTGCCGCGCGCCACATTGACCAGCCAGCAGCCGGATCCCATCTGCTCCAGCTCTGGCCGGGCGATGATCCCCTCTGTCTCGGGGGTGAGGGCCAAGGCCAGGATCACCACATCCGCCCCCGCCAGCACCGACTGCCGCTCTGCCAGCGTCACCACTCGGCCGGCTCCCGGCAAGGGATCCGCCCTGCGCCGCACTACATCGATGGCGCACTGAAAGGGCTGTAGCAACTGGATCAGGGCCTGGGCAATGCCCCCTGCCCCAAAAATCACCACCCGCTTGCCCCAGAGGCTGGTGCCGGATCCCGGCTGCCAAGTCTGGGCCAAAGCGCGGATCTTCAGATCCCGTAGGCCAGCCAGGGTGAGGGCCAGGGCATGCTCGGCCACTGCCTGGGCGTACACCCCCTTGCCGCAGGTCCACACGTAGGCGGGATGCAAGATCCCCGCTTGGGCAAAAGGCTCCACGCCCGCCCAGGGCAACTGCACCCAGCGGATCCCTTGGCCCTCTGCCAAGCAACGCCTTAAACCTGGCACGTCGAAACCATCGGTCCAGACCAGGGCTTCTGCTTCTGAGAGGGGCACAATTTCGCCGCCCCCCGCCAGGACTGCTGCTTTCAGCCAGGGGCGAAGATCCGCAGGCTCGACGGCAATGCGCTTGCCTTGAATGCCCATTGCGGCTGTTGGAGAAGTTCTTTACCTCTTTTTTGCCATCCTCCCCGCCCTAGAGGGTGGGAACTCTCGATGCCCTGCCCTAGGCTGCCTTGGTTGCCTACGGCCTGCCAAAGTACCCAGCAGGAGGGCAAAGCTTGTTGCGATTGGGGTCAGGACCTTGCCAGCCGGAAGAGATCCCAAACAGAGGGAGGAAAGGCAACTGGAAGAGTCTAGCCTGAAAAGTGATGCCTCTGCTTACCTCTAGCCTATGACGCTTTCCGAGTTCCTGCTCCTGATAGCCCTGCTCTTTCCAGGCATCTTGCTGTCATTGATCCTCATGGCCACCTTTGCTGCCGGGGGATAGGGAGTCTCTTGCCGGTTTTGGAGGGGGATCTGATAATGGGTGCGGCGTTGGCACCCTGGAGTAGCGATGCGCATCTCCTTGAAGTGGCTGCGGGAACTGGTGGATTTTGAGCTTTCCCCGGAAGAACTGGCGGAAGCCCTCACCATGGTGGGCTTTGAAGTAGAGGAGATTGAGGATCGCCGACGTTGGGCAGAGGGAGTGGTTCTGGGCAAGATCCTGGCTGCCGAGCCCCATCCCAATGCCGATAGGCTGCGGGTCTGTCAGGTGGATTTGGGAGGCGAACGGCCGGCCACGATTGTCTGCGGAGCTGCCAACGCCCGTCCTGGCCTGCTGGTTCCTGTGGCTACGCCAGGCACCCATTTGCCCGCCGTGAACCTGACCATCGCCAAAGCGGAAAAGCGAGGGGTACTCTCGGAGGGCATGATTTGTTCTCTAGCTGAGCTGGGCCTGGAGAAAGCTTCGGCAGGGATCCACGAATTTCCCCCCGATTTGGATCTCAAGGCTCATCCGCTGGGCTCTGATGTGCGCCCCCTGCTGGGCCTAGACGATGTGGTGCTGGATCTCACCTCCACTGCCAACCGGGCCGACGCTCTATGCATGGTGGGGATTGCCCGCGAGGTGGCCGCTCTTACCCGCAACCCGCTACGCCTGCCACCCGTCCAGCCCCTGCAGGCTCTGCCCATCCCCAACTTCCAGTTGCGCATTGCCAATGCCAAAGCTTGTCCCGCCTACAGCGGCGTGCTGATTGAGGGGGTAAAGGTTGGCCCTTCCCCCGACTGGCTCAAACACCGGCTGGCCGCCGCCGGCATGCGCTCCATCAACAATGTTGTGGATGTTACCAACTTGATCCTGCTGGAATGGGGCCAGCCCCTGCACGCTTTCGATTGGGATCGCCTACTGCAGGTCATGGGCAAGGAGGAACCCACCATCGAAGTGCGCTTTGCCCAGCCGGGAGAAACCCTGAAAACTCTGGACGGCCAAATCCGTACTTTGCACGCTGAAAACCACCTCATCGTTGCCGGCAGCCGACCGGTGGCCCTGGCTGGCGTCATGGGAGGGGAGGAGACGGAAGTAGACGCAGCCACCACCAAGGTTTTTCTGGAGGCAGCCCTCTTTGACCCCGTGGTCACGCGCCGCTCGTCCCGCTTGCAGGGGCTGCGCACCGAAGCCTCGGCCCGCTATGAGCGAGGGGTTAACTTGGCTACCCTTGAGCTGGCGCGGGATCGGGCGGTGCAGTTAATCTTGGAGCTGGCTGGAGGCGCGGTGGTGGGCCTGACCACGTTTGACCAGCGGCCACCCTTGGAGCGGACGCTCCAGCTGCGGCTGTCGCGGCTTATTGACGTGCTGGGGGACGAGGTGCGTCCAGAGGAGGTGGAGGAAATCCTGTCGGCGTTGGGCTTTCAGCTTTCCCGCTCTCAGGCAGTTGCCCCCAAGGCCGACCCCGCTACCGCGACGGCCAGCGTGGCTAGCTGCGTTTGGCAGGTATCTGTTCCCCCCCATCGCTTGCGGGATGTCGAGCGAGAGATCGACCTGATTGAGGAGTTTGCTCGCCTCTACGGCTACAACCGCTTCTCCGAAACCCTGCCCACGGAGCCGCTGGTGGGATCCCTCTCGACACGGGAAACTTTGACGCGGCAAATTCGCGAGGTGATGCGGGGCATTGGCCTGACGGAGGTGTACCACATCTCCCTTTGTCCGGCGGACGAGGACAGCTCCCTGGTCAAAATCGCCAATCCGCTTTCCCCCGAGTACTCCGCTGTGCGCAAGGCGCTGCTGCCTGGCTTGGTGGAGGCCTTCCGCTACAACTGGGCCCAGGGGAATGGCCCCCTGCAGGCTTTTGAGATTGGCCACGTCTTTGCCTATGCCCCTCCCTCCAGTCCTGAGCCCTATCAAGAGGCGGAGCACTTGGGGGGCATCCTGGGCGGGGATCTCAACCCCAATGACTGGCGGCACCACAACCGACCCATGGACTGGTTCGAGGCCAAGGGGCTCTTGGTCTCGGCACTGGAGCGGCTGGGGTTTACCCCAGAGTTTCGCCCGGATCCCCCTGAGGCGCAATCGCCGCTGTTGCACCCGGGTCGACAGGCTGGCATCTGGATTGAGGGATCCCGCCTTGGCCTATTCGGGCAGCTTCACCCCCGCCTTTGCCAGGAGAAAGATTTGCCGGAGGAGGTCTATGGGTTTGAGCTGGAGTTGGATCCCTTGCTAGCCAGCCTAGAGAGGCGGGGCCGGGTGCAATTTTCCCCCTTTTCCCCTTTCCCCGCCTCCGCCCGGGACATTGCCTTCTTTGCGCCGCTGGAGCTATCGGTGGCGGAAATCGAGGAGGTCATCCGCCAGGCGGCAGGCCCTCTGTTGCAGTCGGTGCAGCTTTTTGACGAGTACCGCGGCCAAGGGGTACCGCCAGGGCAGCGCAGTCTGGCCTTCCGGCTGGTCTATCGCGCTCTGGATCGCACGCTCACCGATGCCGAAGTGGAAGCTGCGCAAAACCAGGTGAGGGCCCAGCTAGAAAAGCACTTTCCGGTTACCTTGCGCAGCTAGCCGTCTGCTAGTTTCTAGTACGATCTTCGGGAAGTTTTACACGGGACTTTTGGCCGTGCAGAGCAACGCCTCTCTTTCGGCAGCAACCAGCTCTCAGGCTGTGGCCTGTGATCCCCTAACACGGGCGCAGATTCTCCTCGAAGCCCTGCCCTACATCCAGCAGTACCAGGGGCGCATCATGGTCATCAAATACGGCGGCGCCGCCATGGTGCAGCAGGAGCGCCGAGCTGAGGTGCTGCGGGATATTGTTTTTCTTGCCTGTGTCGGCATTCGGCCGGTGCTGGTGCATGGCGGGGGGCCGGAAATCAACAGTTGGCTCCAGAAGCTGGACATCCCTTTCAAGTTTGTCGACGGCCTACGGGTAACCGATGCCGCCACCATGGAGGTGGTGGAGATGGTGCTGGTGGGCAAAGTCAACAAACAGATTGTCCAGCTCATTAGCCTGGCTGGCGGATCGGCGGTGGGGCTGTGTGGCCGGGATGGCAACCTCATTAGAGCTCGCTCCCAGGGTCGAGCGGAAATTGGCTTTGTGGGGGAGGTGAGCAGCGTCAACCCGCAGGTGCTGCACACTCTGCTAGAGGGCAACCAGATCCCGGTCATTGCCAGTGTGGCCGCTGACGAGACCGGCCAAGCCTACAACATCAACGCCGACACCGTGGCCGGGGAGCTGGCAGCCTCTTTAGGGGCAGAGAAGTTAATCCTCCTCACCGATACCCCAGGCATTCTCAGGGATCCTGAGGATCCCAGCTCCCTGATTACGCTCCTGGATATCGAGACGGCCCGCCAGTTGATCCGGACAGGGGTGGTCAGAGGGGGAATGATCCCCAAGGTGCAGTGCTGCATTCGCGCCTTGGCCCAAGGGGTGCGCGCTGCCCACATTCTGGATGGCGGCTCCCCTCACTCCCTGCTCTTGGAGCTGCTGACCGATGCCGGTGTGGGCACCAAGATGATCCCTTCTCAGTTCTCTGCCCAGGTGGGGAACGGAGCTTCCCTCTAGTCTTCGTTCGCGACAGCGGTGCGGCAATGGGATTTGCGCCCATGGCTGAGACATTGAACCACGGCTTGGCGGACTCTTGTCGGGTTTAGCTGGGCCCCAGCTCCTTGCTGGCGCGCACCAATCTCCACGAGGTGTCATCAGCGTTCTTGGGTAGAAGTCCGTGAGCCTTCCTACCTCTTCCTCCGAGGCCGCTTCCTCCAGGGATCCCCGAAGCGATTGGCGGCTGCTGCGGCTGCTCTGGCCCTACGCCCGGCGGCACCTGAAGCTGTTGTTGGCTGCCTTGGCCTTCCTGCCCCCCCTGGCCTTGGCGGATGCGGTGCAGCCCTTGATCCTGCAGCGGGCTCTGGATGGCCCCATCGCCCAAGCCTTTGCCCAGGGGGATAGTAGGCCCCTTGCCGGCCTCTGGCCCTACTTGGGCCTGTTGCTGCTCACGCTGCTTGTCCGCTGGGTTTTTCAAGCCTTGGAAGGGTATACCAGCCAGAAGCTGGGGCAGTTGATAACCCGCGACATCCGCAACGATCTCTTTGCCCACGTTCTGGCCCTGCCGGCTCAGTTTTTTGACCGCACCCCCGTGGGCAAGCTGATTACCCGCATCACCAGCGACGTGGAAGCGTTGGGGGACGTGTTTTCCACCGGTGCGGTTGGCATTGTCAGCGACCTGTTTACCCTGCTGGTCGTTGCCACGGTGATGCTCAGCCAGCGCTGGGATCTGGGCCTGCTGCTCATCCTCCTCGTCCTGCCTATTAGCGCTTTGGTCCTCGAGCTGCAGCGCCGCTTTCGCCTTGCCGACTTTCGCGCCCGGGAAGAGCTCTCCAAGCTCAACGCCTGGATCCAGGAAAACCTCTTGGGCATTGCCGTGGTGCAACTGTTTTGCCGGGAGCGGCTCAACAGCAAGATGTTTCAAACCATCAATCGGCGCCATATCCAAGAGGTGGATCAGACCATCTTCTACGACGCTGCCCTTTCTGCCGTTTTGGAGTGGGTTGCGTGGTTGGCAGTGGCTGCTCTCCTCTGGGTAGGCGGGCAGCAGGTCATCGCCGCTAGTAAGAGCAACTGGAGAGGATCCCTGCCCCTGCTCACGGAGCCTCTGACCTTGGGCAGCCTCTACGCCTTTATCCTCTTTTCCCAGCGCTTTTTTAACCCGCTGCGCCAGTTGGCAGAAAAGTTCACTGCCCTCCAGTCAGGGTTCACCGCTGTGGAACGCATCGACCACATCCTCAGCCTGCCGGTGACCCTTCGGGATCCCGCCCAGCCGCGCCACCTGCCCCCCACGGCCAGAGGGGAGGTGCAGTTCGAGCACGTCTGGTTTGCCTACAACCCTGGCGAGTGGGTGCTCAAAGACCTCAGCTTCACCATCCGCCCCGGCGAAAAGGTAGCGCTCGTGGGGCCCACCGGTGCCGGCAAAAGCTCCATCATCCGCCTCCTTTGCCGCCTCTACGACGTCAGCCGCGGCTGCATCCGCATTGACGGGGTGGACATTCGCGACCTGCCCCAGGCTGAGCTGCACCGTCACCTAGGGGTCCTCCTGCAGGAGGGCTTCCTGTTTTCCGGGGATATCCAGCAAAACATCACCCTAGGCGAGCAAGGGGATCTGGCCGAGGTAGAGCGGGTTGCCCGCCAACTTCACCTGCACGAGTTCATCGGCAGCCTGCCCCAGGGCTATGCCACCCCTGTGCGGGAGCGGGGCAGTAACCTTTCCAGCGGCCAGAAGCAGCTCATCAGCTTCCTGCGGGTCATGTGGCGGGATCCCAAGATCCTGGTCTTGGATGAGGCTACCGCTAGCCTGGATGTGGGCACCGAGGCCCTCCTCCAATCTGCTCTGCAAACTCTGCTGCGGGATCGCACTGCCCTCATCGTCGCCCACCGTCTCTCCGCCATCCGCGATGTGGATCGCATCCTGGTGCTGCAGCGGGGGGAGCTGAAAGAAGAGGGATCCCATGCCGAGCTCCTGGCCCGCAACGGTCTCTACGCCAAGCTCTATCGGCTGCAAGGTCTGGGTAGCTAGCGGGTCGAGCCGAAGCGAGAGCGAATTGCCCTTAGAGTGGTGAAGCTGGCATCCGCCAAAGCAATGCGCGCCCTACAGAGGAGCAGGTTGCCGCTGTCTAGGGCCGTATCTTTCAGGCTGGCCAAACCGTCGCCGGCTTGCACCAGGAAACGACGGCCCCACGTGAAGAAGCTTTTGCTGAAGGTGGCAATGAGGCGTTCCATGGGGAATGAACTTCTGCATCTCCTACTCAGCCTACTCTGCCAGCAGGGGATCTCCACAAGCCAGGAAAGCCCCCAAGAAGATCGTTACAGATTGTTAAGATTTTGCCGTCAAGACGTCAGGCTGGCTATGATGGCTTGCAAGCCCGGCGCGTAACGAGAAAACAGCTAGCCATGAGTCAGCGGCCAGAGGTTGGGGAAGGCCCAGAGGCCAAGCAAAAGGTAACGCTATATCTCTCGCCTGAACTGCACCGCAGGCTGAAGATCCGGGCTGCCGTGGAGAGGGAGCCGATGTCAGCGGTGGCCGAAAAGGCGCTTAGCTTCTACTTGCTCCACCCAGAGATCATCGAGGGAGTTCAGGGCAGTACCTACCGAGTTCACCGCTGTCCCGAGTGCAGTCACCCGTTTGTCATTCGCAACGGGGAGGTGGTCTCTCTCCGCCAACAGTCTGCCGCTGAAGCCATCCTGGAAGCGGTGGAGCCAGGATATTGGGAGGCTGCCACAGGTTCAGGGGAAGAGCGCCAGGACGCGCTGGTGCCCTGCTAGGCCGCTTCCCAGTTAGCGCCCACTTGCCTCAGCCTTTTTCCAGTTTCCCTCCGCGCAGTTGGTGTTTTCCATGCAAGAGCTCAGCATCCTCATCCAAGCTCAATACCCACTGCTTTACCTGGTTACCTCAGAGGAGGAGCGGGCGGAGGCAACCCTGGCGGCGATTGCCCGTACTCTTAGGCCGCAGCGGCGCTTGTTTACCTGGACGGTTACTCACGGCATTGTTGAATACGGCAACCCCCGCAGCCTAACCCAGCACAACACCCAGTCTCCGCAGCCCGCTATCCAGTGGGTGATGGAGCACAAAGATCCTGCCATCTTTGTTTTCAAGGATCTGCACGACTTTCTGGACAACCCTGAGGTCAAGCGCTGGCTGCGGGATGCTGTCGCCAGCCTCAAGGGATCCCACAAAACGCTTCTCCTCATGTCGCCGGTGCAGGTAATCCCAGTTGAGCTGGAAAAGGATATCTGCGTGGTGGACTTCCCCCTTCCCGACATGGCCACGCTAGAGCGCATCCTCAACCGGCAGCTGGAGCAGCTTCCGCGCGGGGGATCCCTGAGCCCCGAAACCCGAGAAAAGTTGGTCAAGGCAGCCCTGGGGCTGACGCAGGACGAGGCGGAAAAAGTTTACCGCAAGGCGGTGGTGATGCATGGCCGCCTCAGCGAGGCGGAGGTGGACATCATCCTTTCCGAGAAAAAGCAAATCATCCGCCGCAATGGCATCCTTGAGTTCATCGAAGAGGACGAGTCCATCGACGCGGTTGGCGGCCTTGAGGAGTTAAAGCGCTGGTTGCTGCAGCGTTCCGAGGCCTTTACCGAGCGAGCCCGCGCCTACGGGCTACCTGCCCCCAAGGGCTTGCTGATCCTGGGCGTGCCCGGCTGCGGCAAGTCCCTGATTGCCAAGACTACGGCTCGTCTCTGGGGCCTGCCTCTGCTGCGCCTGGACATGGGCCGCGTTTACGATGGCTCCATGGTGGGGAAATCAGAGGCCAACCTCCGCAGCGCCCTGCGCACCGCTGAATCGCTGGCGCCAGCCATCCTCTTCATCGACGAGCTGGATAAAGCCTTTGCAGGAGCAGCAGGCTCTAGCGACTCCGATGGGGGCACCTCCAGCCGCATTTTCGGTTCCTTCCTCACCTGGATGCAGGAGAAGCGCGCGCCGGTTTTCGTAATTGCCACTGCTAACCGCGTGGATCGCCTTCCTGGAGAGTTCCTGCGCAAGGGCCGTTTTGACGAGATCTTCTTTGTGGATCTGCCCAACATCAACGAGCGCATGGAAATCTTTCGGATCCACCTGCAGAAGCGGCGGCGCGATATTAGTCGCTTTGACCTGCGCCAGCTAGCCGCTGCCTGCGAAGGCTTCTCCGGCGCGGAGATCGAACAAGTTTTGATTGCTGCCATGTATGAAGCGTTTGCCCAAAACCGTGAGTTTACCCAGTTGGACATTTTGGCAGCAACGAAAGCAACTCAACCGCTATCCCGCACCATGACGGAGCAAGTGGTAGCGTTGAGGGAATGGGCCCAGCAGCGGGCTCGGCCAGCAGCAGCTGCTGTAGCCGAGTACCAACGGCTGGAGTTCTAGTAAAAGGTTGAGGCCCACATCACTGCCGCATAGGTAGAGATGGCCTCAACCCTTCGCTAGAAGTCGCCCGTTGTTTCTGTTGACGTTCCAACCCCTACACAAAGGAGGAGAGAAACACCATGTCCCATTTTAGCACTCTGCGCACCAAAATCACCGACGGCCAAATCCTGATCAACTCCCTGCGCGATCTTGGCTACACCGTTAAGCTGAACGCCGAGGTGCGTGGCTACAATGGCCAGCGTGTTCGCGCTGACATCGTGGCCCAGTTGGAGGGCGACTACGATCTGGGCTGGTCCAAGAACCCTGATGGTTCCTACGACCTGATTGCCGATCTGTGGGGCGTGGCCAAGAAGTACAACCAAACCGAGTTGATCAACTCCATCAACCAGAAGTACGCCATCAACAAGACCTTGGCTGAGGTGAAGCGTCCCGGCTTGAACAACGCCAACGTTAAGGTGGTGGTGCACTAAGCCGGATCCTCTGTCCTCATCGCTGCAGCGATCTTCAAAGGAGGGGGCTGGGCCCAGCCCCCACTTTTTTGCCTTTAAGGGGCTGCGCAGAACCTACGCTTCGCTGAGGGCAGCAATGCCAGGCAGCTCCTTGCCCTCAAGCAGTTCCAGGCTGGCGCCGCCACCCGTGGAAATGTGGGTCATCTTGTCCGCTAGGCCCGCTTTTTCCACAGCCGCCACCGAGTCGCCGCCGCCAATGATGGTGATGGCCCCGGCCTGGGTGAGGTCGGCCAGGGTGCGGGCAATGGCTTCTGTACCTGCGGCAAAGCGGTCAAATTCAAAGACGCCCATCGGCCCGTTCCAGACTACGGTCTTGCACCCCTGTAGGGCAGCCTGGAAGGCTTTGACCGATTCCGGGCCAATGTCCAAGCCCATCCAGTCTTCGGGGATGGCGTGGATGGAAACCGTTTGGGCGTTGGCTTCAGGGTCAAACTTATCGGCTACCACCACATCCACCGGCAGCAGCAGCTCGACGCCCCGGGCTTTGGCTTTCTCCATCAGGGAGCGGGCTAGATCCAGCTTGTCAGTTTCCACCAAAGACTTGCCAGTTTTAATCCCTTGGGCTTGGTAGAAGGTGAAAATCATGCCGCCACCCAGGAGGAGCTTATCCACTTTTTCCAAGAGCCGCTCGATGACGCCAATCTTAGTAGAGACCTTGGAGCCGCCGATGATGGCCGCCAGGGGCCGCTGCGGATTCTCGATGGCGCCGGAAAGAAACTGCAGCTCCTTTTCCAGGAGATAACCAGCTACAGCAGGCTGGAGGTAGGCGGTGACGCCAGCAGTAGAGGCATGGGCGCGGTGGGCGCTGCCAAAGGCATCGTTGACGAATAGATCGGCCAGCGAGGCCAGCTTGCGGGCAAATTCTGGGTCGTTGGCTTCCTCTTCGGGGTAAAAGCGAACGTTTTCCAAGAGGGCCACCTGGCCGTTTTCCAGGTTGTTCACCACCGCTTCGGCCTCAGGGCCAATGCAGTCGGGGGCAAAGGCCACCGGCTGGCCCAAAAGCTGGGCAAGGCGGACGGCTACAGGAGCTAGGCTGTTGCCCTCGCGGGTAATGTGAACAGCGCCGGTCTCTTTGTCTTTTTTGATGGGGCGGCCTAGGTGACTCGTGAGGATGACCTTGGCCCCTGCCTGGGCCAGGGCCTGGATGGTGGGCAGGGAGGCGCGGATGCGAGTGTCGTCAGTGATGTTGCCCTGAGGATCCAGAGGGACGTTGAAATCCACTCGCACCAGTACGCGCTTGCCTTTGAGATCAAAGCCAGATGACAACAGAGATCCCAGTGTTTGCTTGGCCATCTTTGTCGCTCCCCCTGGATTTTTTCCGTATCCTACCAGGGATCGGATCCCGGCGGGAAAGCAGGGCTCTCGCAGCCGCCAGCAATTGTAACGGTTTGCAAATAGAATGGTAGTGTTGCTTGAGCGTCACCGTCATGCGCGTTGCCATTGCTGGGGGAGGGCTGGCAGGGCTGGCCTGTGCCAAGTACCTCTGCGATGCTGGGCATCAGCCGCTGCTTTTTGAGCGGCGGGATGTGCTGGGGGGGCTAGTGGCCGCCTGGAAGGATGCCGACGGCGACTGGATCGAGACGGGGCTGCACAACTTTTTCGGCGCCTACCCCAACACCTTGCAACTGTTCCGGGAGCTGGGCATCTCGGATCGCCTGCAGTGGAAGGAGCATAGCTTGATCTTCAACCAGCCAGACAAGCCGGGCACCTACTCCCGCTTTGACCTGCCGGACATTCCCGCCCCCTTCAACGCCATTGTGGCCATCCTGCGCAACAACGACATGCTCACCTGGAGCGAAAAGGTAAAGTTTGCTCTGGGGTTGGTGCCGGCCATGGTGCGCGGCCAGCGCTATGTGGAGCAGATGGATCGCTACACTCTGCTGGAGTGGCTGCGGCGGCAGGGCATTGACGAGCGGGTTAACACGGATATTTTCATCGCCGTCTCCAAGGCGCTGGCGTTTATCAACCCGGACGAGATCTCGGCCATGGTGCCCCTGACAGCCCTCAACCGCTTTTTGCGCCAGAAAGACGGCTCCAAGATTGCCTACCTGGATGGTGCCCCGCCGGAGCGGCTCTGCCAGCCGATGGTGGACTACATCGTAGCCCGCGGCGGCCAGGTGCACTTGAACGCGGCGCTGCAGGCGATTGACCTCAACCCTGACGGCAGCGTGGCCGGCTTTCGCGTCGTCACTCCTTCCGGACCCCTGCAGGTAACTGCCGATGCCTACGTCTCGGCCCTTTCGGTGGATGCGCTCAAGGAGCTGCTGCCAGCTCAGTGGTGGGGGATCCCCTTTTTCCAAAAGCTGCGCGAGCTGGAAGGGGTGCCGGTGATCAGCCTGCAGATTTGGTTTGACCGCAAGATTACTCACATTGACCACTCCCTGTTTTCCCGCTCGCCTCTCTTAAGCGTGTATGCCGACATGAGCAACACCTGCCGCGCCTATGCCGATCCCCACCGATCCATGCTGGAGCTGGTGCTGGCCCCAGCTGCCGAATGGATTGAGCGCAGCGACGAGGAGATCTTTGCCGCCACCCTGGAGGAGCTGAAAAAACTCTTTCCCCAGCATCTCACCGGCCCCAACCCGGCGCGGGTGCGCAAATGGGTGGTGGTGAAGACCCCGCGCTCGGTTTACAAGGCTACTCCAGGCCGGCAGCAGTACCGCCCCACCCAAGTTACCCCCATTCCCAACTTCTTCCTGGCCGGCAGCTACACCTTGCAGCCCTTCCTAGGCAGCATGGAGGGAGCCATCCTCTCCGGCAAGTGGGCGGCTGAGGCTATCCACAAAGGGATCCCCTCCCCAGCGGCTGCTTGCTCACGTTTGGCACCGGCAGGGGTCTAGCTTCCCATAGTGTTGAGATGTGGCCCTGCGCCTCTGGAGACGAGCCCAATGAGTCCGCTTGAGCAGTCCTTTGCCCTCTGCCGCCAGATCACGGCTAAGCACGCCAAGACGTTCTATTTGGGGTCCCTACTCCTGCCTCGACCCAAACGGCGGGCCATCTGGGCCATCTATGCTTGGCTGCGGCAAACGGACGAGCTGTTGGATGGGCTAGAGGCCAGCCAAGTAGAGGTGGAAGTCACCCGCCGCAAGCTGGAGCAGTGGGGAGCTCATCTGGAGTCCCTGTTCCAGGGAGGGGAGCCGCAAGTCCCCACTGACCTGGCCCTTATCCACACCATCCGCACCTACCGTCTCTCCATTGAGCCCTTCCGCGAGATGTTGCGGGGGCAGAGCATGGATCTGGACATTCGGCGCTATGCCACCTGGGAAGAGCTGCAGGTCTACTGCTACCGCGTGGCTGGGGTAGTGGGCCTGATGTGCTCCGAGATCATGGGGTTTGTGCCAGGGCGGGATGGCCGCGAGGAGGCGGTGGCCCTGGGGATTGCCATGCAACTGACCAACATCTTGCGGGATGTGGGGGAAGATGCCCGTCGGGGTCGGATCTACATTCCCCTTGAAGATCTGCGCCGCTTCAACTACTCGGAGCGGGATCTGTTTAACCACGTCATCGACGAGCGCTGGATGGCGCTCATGGACTACGAGATCCGGCGGGCTCGAGAGCTCTATGCCCAGGCGGAACGGGGGATCCCCACCCTGCAGCCGGACTCCCGCTGGCCGGTGGCGGCTTCGTTGATGCTCTACCGGCAGATTCTCAACGCCATCGAGCGCAACCACTACCAGGTGTTTCGCACCCGCGCCTATGTGTCCACGCTGGGCAAAGCCTTGGCGCTGCCGGTGGCCTGGTGGCGGTCGCGCCGCTCCAACTACTACGGCTATTAGCAAGCCGTTGGCAGTAGCGGCAGAAAACCAAGAAATAGCGAGGAAAACCTATGGTCAGCCGTGCCCTGAGCCTACCCTATCGGCAAATCTGGGAAGACAGTTTAACCATCTTCTGGCGCGACTGGCTGGATCTGCGCGGGCGGGTCTGGCAGGTGGTGGCCTCGGGGCTGGTAGCCCCCCTCATCTACATCGTTGCCTTTGGGGTGGGGCTGGGCGGATCCCTACGCTCAGAAGCCCTGGCCGATGTAGCGGGATCCACGGCGGCCGGCTCCTACCTGCGCTTTATTCTGCCAGGGATGGTGGCGCTTTCTGCCATGACCATTAGCTTTGCCGGCACCACCTTCTCCATCTGTGGAGCGCGGCTATTTACCAAAAGCTTTGAAGAGCTGCTGCTTTTGCCCGTGCATCCGCTGGCGCTGCACCTGGGCAAGGTGTTGGCCGGCATTGCCCGGGGTTTGCTGACGGCTTTGGGGGTCTTGGCGGTGGGGGTGCTAGGTACAGGGGCCTGGGGCCTGCTTCACCCCCTGGCGCTGTTGGTGCTGCTTTTGGATTGCGCCGTCTTTGCCGGCATTGGGGTCATCGCTGGCTTGAAGGTGCCCAGCCTGGAGAGCGTGGGCGTGCTCACCAACTTTTTAATTACACCCATGTCCTTCCTAGGGGCCACCTTTTTCGATCCCAGTCAGTTGCCAACCTACCTGCAGGTTTTGGTCTACTGCCTGCCCCTTTCCTACGCCAGCATTGGCATGCGGGCGGCGGCCTACCAGCCCCTCTCCCAGTTCCCCTGGTACACGGTTGTGGTGCTAGCGGGCCTAGCGGCCATCCTAGCCCTGGTGGGAGCCTACCTGTTTTCCCACCAGCAAGACTAGTTGCCTTGGCCAAACACCTCGGGGTAGCGAGCCAGTTGCTCCCCCAGATCCTGGTCGTAGCGCAGGACAATTACCCGGTAGCCCCGCCCCAGGAGCTGAGCTCGAATCTGGTGATCCTGCTCCACTTGGGGAAGCTGGTCGTGCACAGCGCCATCACAGAAGATGCAGACGTTGGGATCATAGAAGAAGTCGACAACACAGCGGGGATCGGCAATGGCTTTCTGAGCGTCGTCGGGAAGGCGATAACCCCCTGCTGCGAGGGTCTCCAGAAAGCGGCGCTCCAGTTCCGAGCGGGGATCGATGAGCTGGCGCAGCCACTCCAGGTGCTCTTGACGGGAGCGGCCCAGGGAGCGCAGCTCGGTGCGGCTGTTGGCCAGCGCCCCCAAGAGATCCCGGATTTGGTGACGGTCAAGCTGCAGGGCCTCCCTTTGGTTGGCGTAGCTAAGCAGGCACTCGTAGCAGGCTGCCCGGCACTCCGGTTGCCGATCTTGGATCCCCTCTTCCGAAAGCTGGAAGTGGCAGATCTCCAGAGCCACTTGGGCCACCTCGGCAAGGGCATGGGGCTCTTCCACCAGCCGCCGCAGGACGCCAGCTCCCCCTTCGGCGGTCTCGTAGAGGAGGATGGCGCGATGGGATCCCTGGCCAATGGACTCGGCCGCCAGCTCCGTCTCCTCCAGCTCAAAGGTCTCCTCGATGCCCCGCTTGAGGGCATAGCGCAGGGTCGTTTCTAGGGCCTGCAGACTCCCCAGGCTGGGCTGAACCAGCCGCACCAGCAAGAGGTTTTGGGTAGCGCGCACTGCCAGGCGGATGGTCTGCAAGGACATCTGGCTAGACGAGCTAGCCCTATTGCCCCCAAGCTGATCTCGAGAAGGGACTTCGCCATTGTCAAAGTTGACCAGGAAACCTCGCCCCCCACTGCCCCGCCAGCCGGAGTTGATGCGCAGCAGCGTGGCGGCTGGGGCATAGCGCAACTGCAGCAGGGGAGTTTCGCCCCTTAGCACGTCGGCTTCCTGGACGCGGTAGCCTGAACTTTCGGGAGCAAACTGAAAGAAAGTCTGCAGCTCGTATCCCTGTCGCCGCCGCTCTTCTTCGTCGGCAGTAATGCGATCCCGGCGCCGCATGCGCACATTAGGCATTTCCAGAAGCTGCGTTAAAAGGCTATTTTGCCCATCGAAGCGGGTACCGCAGACGGGGCAGCAATCCAAGGAGGGATCCCCAAAGGCCCCACAGCTAAAGCAGAGCTTGTGGCTGCTTTTGCGCTCCTCCAGGCCGCCGGGCGGAGCCTGAAAGGCCACCGATTCCCACTGGCAGCCCTCGTGGTAGAGGAAGTTGTGGGGGGCAAACTCGCGAATGGCCAAAAACCGGGGCCGGGCGATAAACTCCCCTTCGCTGCCGCGGGGCACCCAGGCGCGCACGGGCAAGGCAGGGAAGTTGTAGCCGGGCAGGAACCCTTCGCTGGCTAGGTAGCGGTAGGGGTAGAAGTCGCTTTCCTCCCGCTGGGTATCGATTTGCAACAGTAGGTTCCGCTGGCGCAGAGCCTCCTGCTGGCGGCGCCTGGCTTCCTGCTGGTCTTCCCGACGGCGAGCCGTCTGCAGTTGCTGGTTAGCGGCTTCCAACTGTTGCGTGGCGGCCCGATAGAGTTCCCGCCAGCGGTCAAAAGCGCGGTCAAAGGCGCGGGGGGCTTCTTCAATAACCTGCTGGATCCAGCGCCGGCTAAACCAGCCGCTGCGCTCTAGCACTTCCCGGTCAGCAGCCAAGAGCGCCTCCACCCGCTCTGCCACCTCTTGGCGGGCTGCCTCCCCTAGCTGGATGGAGGCAACCACCTCTTCCCGCAGGGGCAACTCTGGCCGATCCAAGTTGATGACCGTTTCGATGGAGTTGCCCAAGGGCAGGCGCACCTGGGCCAGCCAGACGGCGTGGATGTGGGCCCGCAGCAGCGACTCATTGGCCAGGTCCAGGCGGGGAGGTCGCACCCGTCCAGCCACCATTTCGGCCCGGCGGCGAAAGTAGTACTGGTCGTGGCTGTTGAAGGCGCCGCAGTAGCTGAGGATGAGCCCCGGCTGCCCCTGGCGACCGGCCCGACCGCTGCGCTGGGCGTAGTTGGCTGGCGTTGGGGGAACGTTGCGCAGGTGCACCAGATCCAGATCGGCAATGTCGACCCCCAGCTCTAGGGTGGGAGAGCAAATGAGGTAGGGAAGGCGGCGCTCCCCGGGCTCATTGCGGAAGCGTCTCTCTCGCCGCTCCCGCTCCCCCGGCTGGACCACCTGGGCGGTGTGCTCTCTGGCTTCCAGGGATCCTAGCCCTGCTGCCCCGGCTCGGTAGAGCTCCTGAAAGAAGGGGTTGATGGGACGGCGGACAGAGGTGTAGCCCTCCTGCTGGGCGCTGCGGGAGTACAGAGGATCCGGCGGCGGCAGGCCATCCCCCAGACACCAGCGCAGACAGCCGGCGTCTAGCTGGTAGGCTACCTGGCCATTTTCCACGTGGCGCCGTAGCAGGCCCTGTCTGACCAGGAGAGACAGCAGGGACTCCAAGAACCTGTCGTAGGCTTCCTGGGTTAGATCAAGGCGCCTGCGGAGGAAGCGACCAATGGTGCTGCGGCGGCCCAGGCTGAGCATTTGCCCGTTTTCCCGGGAAGGGTTCTGGCCAAAGCAGCGAGCCGTCCGCAACTCCTCATGCTCTTCCAGGCCCCAAAACTCATTGAGATATTGCTGGGCGCGCCGGCGCAGCCTTCTCTGGGGCTCTGCCTTGAGCACGGGCACATCGATGGCCAATTGGCGCCGAAACTGATCCAACAGAGCCCGCAGCAGTTGCTCTTGCTCCTCAGGGCTGGCTTGGGCAAACCAGGGGTGAAGGGAAGCCAGGGCTGAATTTTGGCAGAGCTCCCCGAGGCCGCGGTACTCGATTTTCAGCAGGCCCACCTGTTCCAAGTTGGGGTGGGTAACCCGCCAGCCGCGCCGCAGATCTTCATAGAGCCGGTATTCGGTTAGCTCGCTAAAGGTCTGCCACACTTCCTCGGCACTGGGCGAGTCGGGATCCAAAGCCGGGTTTTGGGCGATGTCGGCAAGCTCCAGGCCAGAAGCCCGCACCACTTCCTGGGCCACCTCGTCAAAGCCCAGCTCTTTTTTCTTGAGGAGGGCAGCATAGAGCGAGGCCCGCAGAAGGGCCACATGCACAAAATCGTTGAAGTGGCCGGCCTGCAGGGAGGCGTCCTGGCGGTTGTCGGTAAAAGTCAGCAGCTTGCTGCAAGCGGCCTGGGTTTGCTCGGCATGGCGCAGCAGGGAGGTGGCAAGGATGGTGGTGGCGCTGGAGCGGCCTTCGCTAGAGAGGGAAGCCAGCTTGACAAACTCCCGCTCGCGGCCACTGTAGTACTCGCCGCAGGCCAGGCACAGGGAAAAGGGGTGGGGCTGCCACCACATCTTCTGCGCCTCCGCCTGGGGGTACTCGGAAAAGGAGCCATCCGGGCGCACCCAGACGGCTTGGGGGACGCGCTTTCCCCAGTCGGTCTTGAGTCTGCCCTCAGGGGTGTACCAGTCTTCGGGGATCTGCTCCAGCGACCACTCGTTGTCAAGAGGATCCAAGCTCAGGTAACCGGCTTGCTGGTCTTCGTCCTGCTCTACCTCTTCTCCCACGGGATAGGGCAGGAACTGATCCCTGGACTTGAGGACGTGGTAGTAGTCCTGCCCACACTGGCGGCAGAACTTGACGGGGAAAAAGAGCTTGCCCTCCCCCGCCTGCATCTGCCCTTCTAGGGAAAATTGCCGCTTTTCCCGACTCTCCAGGGTGGCGTAGAGGGTGCGGCCTTGGGAGATAAACTGGTGCAGCTTGAAGGCCACTCCTCGGCTGTGGCCGTCTTTGAGGCTGCTGGCGTGGGCGAGGAACCGGCGCAGCGTTGCCGCACAGTTTTCGCTAGCGGTGCCGGTCAGTTGGGCCAGTTGGGCGGCCACCTCGGAGAGCTCCCTGGGCACGCGGCGCTTGAGGCTGCCGTCGGGACTTAACTCTAGGCCCAGCTCGTACTCCAACCAGCGCATCAAGGGGTGGCGGCGCAGGCTAGCTAGGTCGGTGGGCCAGGGGGGATCGAGGGCGGGTTTGAGCTCTTCAGGTGAAGGCGGGCCACCTTCGCTCAAAGGGGCCAGGGTCTCCTCGATAATCTGCTCCGGTGTGAAGGGATGGCCAAAGAAGCGGCTGGCGAAGTCGGCCACGGTCTGGCGGCGCTCCAGGGCACTGGCCTCGGGGTGGGAGATCATGGTGGCGCTGGTGCCAATGTGCACCAGGTTCTTGGCGGCGCAGCGTCCCTTGAGGCGGCGAACCAGCATGGCCACGTCGGCCCCCTGCCGACCCCGGTAGGTGTGCAGCTCGTCAAAGACCAGAAAGCGCAGGCCGTTGGGGCTGAGGAAGCGCTGATCTTCGGGGCGCACCAACAGTAGCTCGGCCATCACGTAGTTGGTCAGCAGGAGCTGGGGTGGATCCCGCCGCAGGTTTTCCCGCTCGCTTTCCTCGGTTTCGCCGGTGTATTTGGCAAAGCGCAGCGGAAAGGGGCGACTGTAGCGGCGCTCATACCGCTGGCGGAGATCTTGTAAAGCCTGGTACTGGGAGTTCACCAGCGCGTTCATGGGATAGACCACTAGGGCCGTCACCTGGCCTACGGATCCCCCCTGGCGGATCCAGTTGTCGATGATGGGTAGGAAATAGCAGAGGCTTTTGCCGGAACCGGTGCCGCTGGTTACCACAAAGCTTTCCTCGGCCAAGGCTTTGGCGATGGCCTCCTCTTGGTGGCGGTAGAGACGAAAGGGTCTGCCGTCCTCAGAGCGGAAGATGCGGGCTGTTTCTTCAGTAATCCGCCCCGTTTCAGCCAACTCATCAACGGTTGGGCCGGCTACGTAGGCAGGGCTAAGCTGCACAAGCGGCTCTGGCCAGAGGTGGATCCCTTCTTCCAGAGCTTGGTCTACAAACGCCTGTGCCCGTGGGTCGGCAATGAGAAAAAAGGAGCGGACGAAATTGGCGTAGTCCTTTAGAACCCTCTCGTGCAGGTCAAAAATGGTAGCCATCGGGGCTCTCCAAAGCCATTTTGGCTAGGTTAAGCCTAGCAGGTGTTCTAGCGACTGCAAGAGGATCGCCCTGAGGCTTGGGCTGGGAGATCTTAGGGAGAGGAGAGGCGTTGCTCGTGCAGATCTCCCTCCCATTTCAACTTGCCGCGTAAGTTGCGGATCTCGGCTTGCTCGTAGAGCCGAATGAGGGTGCGCAGCGCTTCGTGAATTATCTCGCGCTTGGTCTTGAGGCCGGCTAGCTGGCGAGCCCGCTCGATCAACTCGATCAGCTCGTCATCCAAGACAACGTTAGTCCGCATGGGAAGCTCCCCTGTTTACGCATAATGAAATTAGTGTTGCGCCAGCTTCTCCCATGCCTCTAGCACCAGCCGCCGGGTGCGGTACTCGCCAAATTGGCGGATTTCTTTTTCCTTGAGCACGCGAAAGGTTTCGCCGGGGAAGGTGCTAGCAGCAGCGCGGGTAGCGTAGCCAGCCGGGTCGAGCGGGTCTGCCACCTCTTCCCGCGGGTCGAGTATGTCTTCCAGTTCGCGTTCGGTGAGGTCTGCCGGGTCGAGGATGTAGCGCAGTTGCTTGCGGGTGAGGCCGTAGAGCCGGGCGTAGTACGCATC
>NZ_JANSHF010000015.1:0-46607 GCF_047461475.1 Synechococcus sp. WC10meta | reverse complement strand
CGCACAACTTCCCGCTGGACTTGGCGGCGGTGGAGGTAGCGCCGGCTGTGCGGGGCTAGTGCCTCCCCAGGTTTCCTGACTCTACTTCCCCTGGCCCCAGCGCCAGGGGTTTTTTTGGTTGCCGCAATTCTCCTGGCGGCTAGAAAGACCGCGACGTTTTCCCCTTTGGCCTTTTAAAGTTAAAGTTGGGCCGTTGTATCTGCAGGTAACAGATGGCAATTATTTCTTCTCGAGAACGAAGCCCAGAGTCGCCTCTTGACGCAAGCGAAGCAGGAAGGGGGCTGCTGCAGCCCCAGGCTCAGGCTGGCGAAGCCCAGGAAGACTCCTTGCGCCCGCGCACCCTAGCTGAGTACATCGGCCAGACGGAGCTCAAGGAAGTGCTCTCGATTGCCATTGCAGCCGCCCGCGCCCGCGGGGAGCCTCTGGATCACCTCTTGTTCTACGGGCCCCCTGGCCTGGGCAAAACCACCGTGGCGGCAGTGCTGGCAGCGGAGATGGGATCCCGCTTCTACATGACCACGGCTCCAGCGCTGGAGAGCCCCCGCGACATTGCTGGCTACTTGGTGCGTCTCAAGCGGGGCGACGTGCTGTTTATCGACGAGATCCACCGCCTGCCTAAGGTTACGGAGGAATTGCTCTATCCGGCAATGGAAGATTTTCGCCTCGATATCACCATTGGCAAAGGCCGCTCTGCCCGCATTACCTCCATACCCCTGGAGCGCTTTACTCTCATCGGAGCCACTACCCGCATTGGCGCTCTAACCTCGCCGCTGCGGGATCGCTTTGGTCAGGTGCAGCGGCTGCGCTTCTACGAGCCTCACGAGCTGGCGGAAATTGTGTTGCGCAGCGCCCGCCTCTTGAACACCTCCATTGATCGGGAGGGAGCCGAGGAGATCGCTCGCCGCTCTCGAGGCACGCCTCGCATAGCCAACCGCCTTCTCAAGCGAGTGCGCGATTATGCCCAGGTGCGGGGCAATGGCCACATCAGCCGCGAGGTTGCCATTGCTGCTTTGGAGTTGTTCCAGGTGGATCCCATGGGTTTGGACTGGACGGATCGCAAGTTGCTAACCCTACTGGTGGAGCAGTTTGGGGGAGGGCCGGTGGGCCTGGAGACAATGGCGGCCATAACCGGCGAGGATCCCCAGACTATTGAGGAGGTGTATGAGCCTTACCTAATGCAGATTGGCTATCTGCAACGCACGCCCCGCGGTCGAGTAGTCACCCCTGCTGCGTTGCGGCACTTGGGCTATGCAGGCCAGTCCCCTCCGCCTCTGGGGAACTGATCCTACCTCGGTTTCGGGGGGACTGGAACGTTGCAAAAAGCCCCTGGCTGCCAGATCCAGGGGCTGCCTCAAGCCTGGGTATGGAGATTTTCAGCTAGCTGCGATCGTTGCCTAGAGGTCTGAAACTGGGCACCACCAGCTCTTTGTTTTGCTTGGTGAGGCGGCCATACAGTTCTTGGGTGTTGGGGAAGTTGGCTGCCGGCAGGGTGGGGAAGCGGCGGTAGGGCACCGTGTCCTCGCCAAAGAGATCCCGGTACTCCTGGGTGTTGAGCAGAGCGCGCACGAAGGCCTTTAACCCCTGGGTAGCCAAGATCTGGTTGTATTTGCGGATCTCCTGCTGGTTTAGGGGTGCGCGGCCTAGGAAGTGCTTGGTGCCCAGCTCGATGACCTTGGTGTTGGGGTAGGGGGCATAGAACTCAGCGCGGTACAGTTCGGAGCACCCCAGCGCCTCGATAAACTCCTTGACGGTGATCTCGCCATTGCGCAGCTTAGACTCGGCAGAGCTAAGCTCGGCGCTGATGTTGTAGATGTCCATGTCGCGCTCGAAGATCTGCCGGTAAGCAGCGCGGATGAGGTTGTTGACCTCGGCTTTGTTGGCCAAGCTGGTGAGCTTGAAGACAGGGATCTCTTGACGAATCCTAGGCACCCCTTGCTGGACGCGCCGCTGGATTTCCAGCTCGCCGGAGGGCTTGTCCTGAGGCTGGCCCAGCTTGACGAAGAGGGGGATATCGTCGTCGGTGCGGATGGGCCGGGTAACCACGGCCATGTCGCTGGATCCAGGGCGCATCCGCCGCCGCGCTAGGCCAGCAGGGGTGAGGTAGCGTTCGTAGGGCACGATATCTTCCCCAAAGACCTGCTGGTACTCCTCACTGTCGAGGATGGCGTCTACCACGGCGTAGAAGCCCTGCTTGGAGGCAATGTCGAACAGGCGGTTCATCTCCTGCCGCCCGTAGGTGGGCCGGCCCAGCAGCTTGCGGTGGATGAACTCGATGGCTTTGCAGACGTAGAGGCTAGACCAGTATTTGTTGCGGAAGAGATCCGACTTGGCCAACTGGCGGACAAACTCTCTGACGCTGATTTCTCCGGATTCCAGCTTGATTTCCCAGCGGGTTAGCCGTTGGCCGGCGTAGGGCACATAGCCATACACCTGCTGGTAGCAGGCGCGGATGACCGCTTGCGTCGAGACTTCGCTGCCGACAATCCCAGCCCGTACCCCCAGCCGCCGGCTGCGATCTCCAGGGGTCTGGGTAAGCTTGAAGACTTTGGGGCCAAGGCTGCCGGGATCCCCGACCGCCTTGGGGTTGGTGCGAGCGTTGGTAAGAGCAAAGCCGCGCCGGATGAGGATGCGCTTGACATCCTTGTTGAAGGGGGCCGGGCTGGCGTTGAGGGAGCGGGTCTCTTTGGGGAAGATGGCGCCAAACTGGATCTCCAGCGGGTCGTTGCCGACGCCATAGGGGTGCTGATCCGGCAGGGGACGGTTGTAGCGGGCGAAGAGGGTGATAAATTGTGGCACCTTGCGGCGAGGAGCCGCGTAGTTGTAAAGGTCGAACTTGGGCCCCCAGTTGGCGCTGGTCTGGGCTTCCACCCCCAGCTTGCGCAGGTAGGGCACCGTCTCCTCACCAAAGTAGTCGCTGTACTCGCGGCTGTCGACCAGGGCGTCCACCAGACCTGCCAAGCCCTTGCTGGAGACGATGGCAAAGTAGGTCTGCACCTCCTCGCGGGTCTCTGGGGCCCGCCCCAGGAAGTGGCGGAAGGCCAGCTCCACCACACGGCTGTTGATGTAGGGCTCGTAGAACTGTTTGCGGTAGAGGTCTGATTTGCCTAGGCGGCGGATGAACTCCCTCATGGAGATCTCGCCGTTTTTTACCTTGGACTCCAAGTCGGCCAGCTTGAGGCCATAGGCGCGGCGGATATCCCGCTCAAACACCTGCCGGTAGGCAGCCTTGATCACTTCCTCCTTCTCGGCGTTGGAGAGCCCCGGCTTCATGGCAAAGACGGGCACTTTTTCTGCCGCCAAGCTGTAGACCTGAGGCAGTTGGAGTCCCTGCAGGGGCAGGCCGTCGGCGGTGCTGGCATTGCGCTGCCGCAGCTTGTCGGAGGGGGCAGGGGCAATGAACTCGCTCAACAAGACGTCAAAATACTGGTTGATGATGGCCACCGCCTCAGCATCTCTGCGGAAGTAGCTGGCCGAGGCCCGCTTCATCTCCTGGAGGGCAACGATGGTGGCTTCGGCGGAGCAGGCATTTTCGATAATCTCCCGCAGGCCACGGGTGTTAACCACAAGGATATTGGGATCCCCGGCCACAAGGGCGTAGGTGACGTAGCGCAAGAACCAGCTTAGATCCCGCAGCGACTTGCGCATGTTGGCAGCCCCGTAGCGGGCGATGCTAATGGGGCGGAAGTTGGGCGGGATCTCGACGCCACTGGCGCTGAAGAGGTTGCGGATGGCCTCGATAAAGCCCCCCGTGGATTCCACGTAGAAGGCCGTGCCCAGCTTGAAGGCCTCTTTCTCATCCTGCGTGGCTTCTGGCCGCTCCAGATAGGCCATGGGGGAGCCGCCGGTGAAGATGCGGTTGGCGGCCCGACTGACAATGATTTCAGAATTGGCCGCCAGAACCTCGGCAATCTCCAGCCGTTTTAGGCCAGTGGAGAAAAAGTCCTCGAGGCGATCCAGCTCAGTGCGCGACAGGTAGCGATCCTGCTGTTCCGCCTGGGAGATGGTCGATAGGGGCAGAGTTTGGTAAAGACGCGGACTGGAGAGGACGGCGCCGCCGGATGCGTTGATACCCATCGCTTCTTAAACTCCGCTTATCGATTACCGAAAAGTTTCCAACCAAAACCACGAGCCCTGCTCCACCCCCCTCTTGCCGTCGAGGAAGTAGGGACGCCGGACCCCTGAGGGAGAAGCCAAGCCTAGAATACTAGGGGGATGCGCCCGGAGTGGGGAGGTTGTTGCAGTTTGTAACACTCCTGCTCAGCTCCCTTCTCAGCAAAAGCCATGGCCTCTACCCCTCTTGTCCAGGACCCTCTCCAGAGCCATTGGGAGCAGGGATCCTACGAGTCGGTTGCCCAAGAGCTGTTGCAGCAGTTGGAGCAGGGATCCCAGCATCCCCTGCTCTACTGGTGGTTGGGAGCCGCCTACCTGCTCCTGGGGCGAGAGCTGGAAGCCCAGCTTACCTGGCAGGAAGGGGTGGCGCTGCTAATGGGAAAAGGCCTGGGCGAGCTAGAAGCTAGCCGCTGCTGGGCAGAAGGGCTGCAGGAGCTGGCGGAGGGGCTGTGGGAAAGAGGCCACTGGCCGCAGGCGGCGGCCTTGTATCGGCAACTGGTGGAGGGATCCCTTCCCGCCGAGCTAGAACCTAGGCAGGCCCTGGCCGCCCATCGCCTTGGCCTAGTCCAGGAGCGCCGTCGGCTGTGGCTAGAAGCAGCAGCGTGGTTTGAGCAGGCTTGCCGCCGGGATCCAACAGCCACGGAAAGCTTTTGGCGCTGGGGCCTGGCCCTGCTCAAGTTGGGCCGGCTGCGGGAGGCGCTCTCCCCTCTCCAGGAGGCAGCGAGGCTAAGGCCAGACTGGGGGGATCCCTGGGTGCAGATGGGCCTAGCTTGGCTGGATCTGGGGGAGCTGGAGCAGGCGGTGGCCTGCTTTCAGGAGGCAGCGGCGCGGGGCACCCAGACAGCGGAGCTCTACAGCTACTGGGCGGAGGCCCAGGTGCGGCGGGACGACCCCCAGGCAGCTTGGGAGAAGTTCCAGCAGGCGCTGGCTGCCGAGCGGCAGTGGCTGCAGGCTTGGTGTGAAGGCAGCGGCAGAGACAGCTCCCTGCGGCTGGAGCTAGAGCAGGCCCTCCAGGGATCCCCGGGCAAGCTTTGGCAAGAGCGGTATCGCCTCTGGCGGCAGCGCTGGATCCCTGCAGAGGTAGCTCCCCCTTCTGCGGCTTGCCAGAGCCCATCGCCCAGGGCCAGCGACCCCCTGCCAGTGCCCAGCCAGGGCTACCTCACCACCCGGCAGTGGCACCAGGCCACGGGCGAGGGCAGCTACCAGGTGTTGGATCCAGAAGGGGTTCTCTACCTGCAAGCCCCTCCGACGGCTGACCCTGCCCTTGGGCAAAAGCTGCGCTCACAGCGGATCCCCTTGGCCGAGACCTTTGTGGCCCAGATCCCGCAGGGATCCGTGCACGTGGGCCACTATCCCCGCCACCTCTACGCCAGCTTTGCCAGCGCCGTGCTTACCCGTAGGAGGGAGTTGCTGGCCGATGTCTCCCCCGGCTTGCCACCGCCGGAGTTTCTCGACTGGGACTGGAAGTCGGAGCACCTGGAACACCACCCCATTTGGGACTTGCCTCACCTGCCGCCGCCGATTCCGCTGGAGGGCTCTGCTGCCCTCTTGCCCCTGGGGGCAGTCAACTACTTCCATTGGATGGTGGACATCCTGCCCGCCCTCGAGCTCCTACGCCGCGCCGGCTTCCTCGAAAAGGACATTCCCATCTTGATCCATGGCTACCAGGGCAAGCCCTTCCAGGTGCAGAGCTTAGCTGCCCTGGGGATCCCCACAGAACGCCTTCTAAGCTTCGAGCAGGTGGGGGGATCCCATCTGCAAGCGCAGAACCTCATTGTGCCCTCGCTAGCTGGGCCGGTGGGGTGTCTAACCCCCAGGGGCTGGAAGGTGCTGCAGCGACTGGTTCCTCTGGGGCAGGCGGCGGATCCCTTGTTGCCGCGGCGGGTTTACATTAGCCGTCGTGCTGCACGCTGGCGGCGGGTCATCAACGAGACGGAGGTTCTGGAGGCCCTGCGCCCCTGGGGCTTTGTGCCTGTGCAACTGGAAGCCCTTTCCCTAGCCGAACAGATAGCCTTGATGCAAAGGGCAGAGGCAGTCATGGGGATCCACGGGGCGGGCCTGACCAACCTTGCCTTTTGTCAGCCTGGCACAATTGCCATCGAGATCTTCCCCAGCAACGCCGTGCTCCCCTACTTCTGGAGCCTTGCCCAGGTGGTGGGGCTAAACTACTTTCCCCTAGTGGCCCCAACCTGCGACCCCGCCCTGGTGGCCCTGCTGGCTAGCCCAGAGCTAGACCGGGAGGATGCCTGGGTGCCGGTTCCGGCTCTACTTGCCTTGCTAGAGCAAACAGGGCTGCAGTAATGGGATCGGAGGGACTCGAACCCTCACGTTCTTGAGGAACAACGGATTTTAAGTCCGTAGCGTCTACCATTCCGCCACGATCCCTGGAGTAGCCGTACTACTCTACCAAAGGGTTTGCTGTGGGGGGGCTAGGAGGCTTCTATAGGGAGAGTATGGCATGCCAGCTTCTGGCAGACAGCCTGGCGCAGGAAATGAGCTAAGGCCGCCACGCAGTCTCGATCCTCAAGAAGCAGGTCGCGCCGCTCTTGGATTTGCTGAGCGATTTGCTGCCGAAATTGGGGATCCGTTCCCAGTTGTACGGCCAGCTCTTCGTAGCGCTGGAGGTCTGGGGCAATTAGAAGCTCAAGGCCCATTCTTTTGAGGATGGCGTAGGTGTGGCGGCCCCGCAGAAACCGGCCAGGGCAGGTGACCACTGGCAAACCGGCAGCAATGGCTTCCAGGGTGGTGATCCCGCCCGACCAGCCGTAGGAGTCCAGCATGATGTCCGCGCAGCGATTGAGATCCAGGTAGTCTTGGTGGTCCAAGGCGGGCAGGATCCTACAGTGGTCTTCCACCGCAAGGCCATAGCTGGAAAAGATGGAGGCAAGCCGCTGCCAGAAGCGCTGACCAATGGCGGCATTGGGCAAGGCCAAGAAGACAAATTGGGCCCTGGGCACTTGCCGAGCAATAGCTGGAAAAAGGTAGTCGTATTGCGGCAGGTACTTGCCCAAATACTGGCAGGTGAGATAGACAACGGCCTCTTGAGGCAGACCAAAGTCCTGGCGGTAACGTCTCTGGGGAGGCAAAACGGGCTTTTCAAAACAGGTACCCAGGTGGGGCAGCCGGACCAAGGTTTCGCTGTAGTGAGCCTGCCCATTTTCAGGCTCCATGAGGTCGCTGGAGAGAAAGTAGTCAATGGTCGACAGTCCCGAAGTAACGGGATGAGCCCAGGTGGAGCATTGGACGGGGGCTAGCCGCAGGGACGCCAGCTGCAACATAAGAGGAGAAAGGCCAATTTCCAAGTACACCAAAACATCCAGCTGATCCTGCAAAATTTGGCGGGCAGCCTCTTCAAAGCCGGTGGGAATGTGGCGGAAGACATCGGCATGCTGACGGTATTGCTCCGTCAGGAAATCAACTCTGGGATCCAAGTGGTAGGCAAAGACCTGGAAAGGCTGCTTGGAGCTGGCCTTTAAGTACTTCACCCACCCCAAAGAAAGGCGGCTGTAAGAGCAAGCGCGCATGGAGGCCGAGACAAACCCAACGCGAATGGGATCCCCTGGCCGGGCTTGCCGGGGAAGATACTCCCAATCGGGGTAGGAGGCTTTCACAATGCGCTGCACAAACTGAGCGTATTTCTTCTGCAGCTCCAAGTCGTCGTAGCCCTGGTACTGCAGAAGGTGAGGCGTTCCCCAACTTGACCCTAAAAAGGCAAGCCGCCGCTGCTCTGGGGTGTCTAGGGGCGTCTCCTGAATGAGGCGATCCAGGTGCTCTACAAAGCGCAAGCGAAAGCGGTGCAGCTCCTGTTCATCCTGATAGATAGCCGGCAGATAGAGATGGTAAAGCCAGCGGGCTTGCACCAAGTTAGGATCCAAAGTCCATGCCTTTTCCAGGTGAGCCAGAGCCGCGCTGTGTTCCCCTTGCTCGCGATGGGCTATCCCCAGATAAAAATGCACCTCAGCCCAAGGGATCCCTGCTAGTGGATCTGGATTTTCTAACAGGGAGCCCAGCAAGGAGATTGCCTCTTCGTGGCGGCCTAGGTTAACAAGAATCTTGCCCGCTTGAAAGGCAGAAAGGTAAGCCTTGGGATGGAGGCTCAGGCTTTGCCGATAGCAAGATAGAGCCTTTTCCAGTTGCCCCAAAGACTCATAGACAACGCCCAGGTTGTGGTGATAGAGGGCTACGCGGGGATTGAGCTCAATGGCCTCGGCAATCAAAGCAGCCGCCCATTCCTCCTCCCCTTTGGCGTGGGCCACCGTCCCCAGCAGATGGAGAGCGTCGGCTTGATCTGGAAACTCCACCAGAATTTCTGAGTAGATGGCTTCCGCTGTCCGCAGGTCGCCAGCCTGCTGGGCCTGGATCCCGGCTAGAAGCTTCTCTGTAAGGGTGAGATCCGACATCGACAGCCACGGAAGCCGGAGAACTTCCCCCACTATAGGCGCTTCAGCTCGGTCAGAACCCTCCTCACCGCCCCCTGAGGCTCATGTTGCCAAAAGCACAAGAAAACGGTATCCGCAGCTCTGCGAGCAATCCGCCAAAACCCCAAAAGGCTGATTCTTTCGTCGGATCCCTCGACGCCTTACGCCACAAGGCTTTCAGGCCCCAAAGCCCCCTCGCCAAAGCTCCTTTTGCCAACTTTTTCTCGGATCCCTCGCAAATGGGTCTTGCATCCCTTGCCCTGCTTGGGTTTAATGGGGGTAGAGTTCCCCCTTTGTGGGGATCCCTAGAAATTGGAAACGCTCCAAACCCTTCAAGAGGCCCTCCTGGCCGCAGTAGAATGTTCCCCCTTTGTGGGGATCCCTAGAAATTGGAAACCCGATGAGATGTACCGGTCGATCCCAAGCTTTTAGGTATTCGTATAGCAGCGTCACGACTGTCTCCAAACTACAGGGCTCATCCTGGGTTTGGTGATACTCCCAGTAGGCTACACGGAAACATTTTCCCAGGGATCCCAACAGAGGCCGATCGAAAAGCTTTAGACTGGGAGAAACGCCCAAATAAAGTGCTTCAAAAGAAGGCGCAGAAGCGGAACCTAAGCTCATTTTAGCCATCCCATTTCGACGGTCGAAAGATTAAAGTTGCTGGCTGACAAAAGCTTCATAAAAAAGGGTTATCGGATCCAGAAGCCGGCAGGCAAAAGGTAGAGCCAGATCTCGACAGAGAGGAGGGGATGAGGATCTCCCCTCCCTGCTTTGAGAAGCCTCAACCCTCCTTTACAGCCCCGGCAAAATCTGGGCTACCACATCGCCGCTGCCCAGGAGCATGTAGGCAAACAGGGCACCGCCAACGCCGCCCACCAGAAACCCTCCGGCCAACTGGCTCCAACCGGCGCGGGTGCGCAAGTTTTCCGGCAAATCCTCAGAGCCTGCCGGCACGCGCACCGGCTGAGGGGATCCCTGCGATTCGGCCATCAGTTGCACGCCCGGCGTCGGATAGGCCACCTCGCCGTAGGGGGTATTGACCACTGCCACCAGCCGCGAGCGAGGAAAGGACACCCGTCCGTAAATGGAGAGACAAACCGTCAGGATCAGCACCAGGCCGATGGTCGCCAGCGTCCCTGCCGTCAGGGCCTCCTCCGAATTCCGCAGCGGACTCAACTTGTAAAACGGCCCCACTAGGAAGTACCCATGAGCCATGCCGATCTCCAAGCCGCGCAAAAAAGGAGAGAGGCCCTCCCGGTAGATGGGCAGGTTTTGCAGCAGCAGCAGGGTGAGATCGCCCCGGTTTACCGGCGTGTCCAAGTTGCCCACCTGCGGATCTGTGGCTCGCACCCAGCCCCCGTGCTGGAAGTCAAAGCCGCTGGCTGCCGCCCGCGCCCGGATGGCATGCCAGATGTGCCCCGCCAAAAACAGGATCCCCAAGACAAAGTGGGCTGTGGCCAACCAGGTGCGGCTGCTCACCACACCCATCTCGTCGGCAGCCAGCCCCAGCGGCCCGTAGAAAGCCACCGGATAGGCGATCTCGTTGACGCTGACAAAATAGGCCGCCAAGATGCCCATGTAGGCCAGGGCCCCCAGGCTGTAGGAGAGGTAGGCTTCGCCCGAGTAGATCAGCACCTGCTTGGCCCAGGCAAAGGGCCGTGTGGCTATGTGCCACCATCCCCCCAGCACACAGAGCAGGCCGACATAGATGTGCCCTCCCACCAGATCTTCCAGATTGTTCACGGCGGCCATGCCCTGCTGGCCCATGAGCGGCGTCAGGTAGGCAAAGATCCGCAGCGGATTGAGGGTGGGATCCGTAACTACGCGCACGCGGCCCAGTTGAGCATCGTACAGCCCTCCCCAGAAGAGCGCTTTGGCCACCAGCAACCAGGCCCCCAGCCCCAGCAGCAGCAGGTGGATCCCCAGGATGGTGGTCATCTTGTCGTCGTCTTCCCAGTCGTAGCCGAAAAACTCGGCAAAGGTTTCTCCCTTGGCCAGCACCTCCGGCCCCAAAAGGGCGTGGAAGATCCCTCCTGCCCCCAGCACCGCCGAGGCAATCAGGTGCAGAACGCCCACCACAAAAAAGGGATAGGGATCCGTGGCCACCCCCTCTGCATTCACGCCGATGCCCAACGTGGCCAAATGGGGCAGCAAGATCAGCCCCTGGCTGCCCATGGGCTGAGCCGGATCCCAGTGGGCCACCTCAAACAAAGTCATGCCGCCGGCCCACAGCATGATCAACCCCGCATGGGCCACGTGGGCCCCCAGCAGCTTTCCGGACAGATTCACCAAGCGAGCATTGCCCGCCAGCCAGCTCACCTGAGGGGATCCCTCAGCAGAGGTAGGCGATGAAGATAGAACTGCGCCAGTCATGACAAACTCCCACAGTATCCACAACAAGCTAAGAAGCCGAGTTTGAGATTACAGATTGAAGAGTGTTTTGAGTTTGGCCGTCCACTCTTTAATTCGTTTTTCCGTCAGCTCCGGCTGATTGTCTTCATCCAGAGCAAGGCCGACAAACTCGCCGTTAACCACTCCCTTGGACTCATTGAACTCGTAGCCTTCTGTAGGCCAGGAGCCGACGTTTTTTCCGCCGCGCTCGGCAATTTTTTGGGCCAGGATCCCCATGGCATCTTGAAAGTTGTCGGGATAGCCCAACTGATCCCCAACTCCAAAATAGGCTACCGTCTTACCGGAAAAATCGATTTCATCCAAATAGGGGAAAAACCCATTCCAATCGGCCTGCAGCTCCCCGATATTCCAAGTTGGACAGCCGATGATTAAGTAGTCGTACCTATCAAAGTCCTCAACCGTGGCCTCGGCAATGTTGATCAAATCTACATTGTCTTCGCCCAGCTCTTTTTGGATCATCTCAGCGGCTCTCTCGGTATTTCCGGTTTGAGTGCCGAAAAATAGACCTACTTTTGCCATTGCTCCTACCTCGAAACTGCAAGTGCAAAGCTCAAAATCAGATGGCTAGATTGCCGTTAGGCCTGCTGCGCTGCAAGTTCTACTCTGCCGGTACGGAAATTGAACCCTCGCGCTTTCAGGGCATGGAACAGGTGGCCCTGAAGGAAGAAAAAGGCCAGCCAAAAATGGGCATTGGCCAGCCAAACCCTAGATGTGAGAGCTCCCCCTTGCTCAAAGAAGGGATAGCGATCCAAGCCCACCTGCAGCAGCGGCCCATAGAAAACTTCGGGATAGACCACTGGGTTAACGGCAACGAAATAGGCGGCAATAAATCCCATCAAGGCCAAAGCTCCCAAGCTGTAGGAAAGATAAGCTTCCCCAGACCAGATAAAAATCCGTTCTGCCCAGGCAAAAGGCTTGGTCGCGATATGCCAAACCCCACCTGCCACCAGGAGCAAGCCCAGCCAGAGGTGGCCGCCCACCACGTCTTCTAAAGTGTCCACCCCGGCGATCCAGTGGCGCCCTTCTATGCCCAACAGGTGGCCAAAGGGGTTCCAGTTGGGAGACACCAGGCGCACCTCTCCTGCCACCGGGTCGAACAAGCCGCCAAACACCACTGCCTTGAGCACCAAAAGCCAGGCTCCCAATCCCAGCAGCACCAGGTGGATCCCTAGGATGGTGGTCATCTTGTTTTTGTCTTGCCAGTCGTAGCTAAACAGGGGAAAGGCTTTGGGATCCAGCACCGCCGGCCCGCGCAGGGCATGAAAAATGCCGCCAAACCCCAAAAAGGCAGAGCTGATGAGGTGGATCGCTCCCACCGCAAAGTAGATATCCGTATCCAGGACTTCCCCGCCGGATCCCACCCCCAGCCCCAAGCTGGCCAGGTGGGGCAAGAGAATCAGCCCCTGCTCATACATCGGTCGGCTGGGGTCAAACTTGGCCAACTCGATCAGGGTCATCGCCCCTGCCCAGAGAACGATCAGCCCGGCATGGGCCACATGCGCCCCCAGCAGCCGGCCAGAAAGATCGGTCAAACGGGCGTTGCCCGCCCACCACGGGATCTGTTGTTGCGAGCCAGATCCCCCTTCTTGCTTGAGTGTCGTCGCTGTCATCTCCGCTCCTCTTGCGTTTCTAAACAAGCTTTTCTAGGAAAAGGCCAGAGACCTTGCCCCAGGCCCGCCTCTGGCCGCACGGACACATCCTTTCGAGACACGTAACCAACTGTTGAGAGTAAATCTCAACAGCGAGCTGTGACCTACTCTAGGCTTCTTGCAAACAAATATCAATGTCTTTAGAGTTAAGTTTTGTTAAGAGTCGGACTTGTATCCGCCCATAGCCCCACCTGGGGAAACTGCAGATGGAAGCTGGCCCGCAGAGGGACGAGCCGGGCGATCCGGTGGCAGCCGGTGATAAAAATCTCTCCCTTCTTAAGATTGAGTCGCAATAGCTGGATTACAATCAAGCCAAAGTTGGCCAAGTCGAGGGCGAAGGAGTCGGAGGAGATGTCGAGGTATCTGAAGCTGTGGACGGGGATAGGGCTTTATGTTCTGGTCAGCGGGGCCGCTTGCGGGGAAACCCAAAAGGATCCCTCGGCTGCGGGCGGCGGGGATCCACCGGCCCTGAGCCAGGCTTCGCCTCAGCAGGCAGCTCAAATGAACCCGGAGTGTCGGCCTATCCCGGTGGATGGCGGCGGCGAGGGTGGGGAAGAAGGGGCAGGCTCTCGCCGGCCAGCCGTTGTGCTCTCTCCTGAGCAGCGGTTTCAGGATCGGCAGATTTTGCTCGACTTTGCCGATCAGGTGGTGATCCCTGCCTATGAGCAGTTGGTCGCCGATACCCAGGCCCTGTCTCAGGCCATCCAGGCCTTCGTGCAAGATCCCAATGCCCAGACTTTGCAAGCGGCTCGCCAGGCTTGGTCTGTTGCCCGCATCACTTGGGAGGAGAGCGAGGCTTTTGCCTTTGGGCCGGCGGCTTATTTGGGGCTGGATGCGGATTTGGACGAATGGCCCCTGAACGAGGTGGAGGTGCTGGAAGTTCTCAACAGCGGCGATCCCCTCACTCCAGAGACCGTGGCCAAGTTGGAAAGCGGGCAAAAGGGATTTCATGCCGTGGCCTTCTTGCTCTTTGGCGTGGATAACAACAAGTCTTTGCAAGACTTTACCGAGCGGGATCGGGAGTACTTGGCTGCCCTTGGCCCAGTTTTGGCGGATACGGCGGCAAAGCTGCTCAAAAGCTGGACAGAGGGAGTGCAAGGGCTGCCTGCTTTTCGCGAAGAATGGGTAAAAGCCGGCGAGGGCAGCAAGAGTTATCTCACGCTGCAAGCTGCTGCTGAAGAAATAGCCCAAGGTATTCTCGGCATGTTGGACGAGCTGGGCAAGGTCAAAATTGGCGAAGCCTTCGCCCAGCAAAATCCTTTTCTGCTGGAAAGTCGCTTTGCCCACCATTCGCTGCCGGAGTTCCAGGCCAATGTGCGCAGCGTTCAGTATGCTTACTTGGGCGGATTTAGAGATAGAAAAGGTCGTGGCCTGAGCCAATTTGTCCGGGACATCAATCCCAATTTGGATAGTCAAATTCAGTCGGAGTTACAAGCAGCGGCGGCGGCTCTCCAGGGGATCCCTGCCCCTATCGAAAAAAGCCTTTGCGATGCCAATGCCCGTGGATCTATTACTGCCGCTATGGAAAAAATTGAAGACGCTTTCGACAGCTTTGCTCAGGAAGTTGTGCCGCTCCTGCAGTAGTAAGAAAGTCCCAAAAGAGCTGAGTTGCCGATATTTTGATAGCCGATGCGTCGTCTTCTCCAGATTTTCATGGTTCCCCCTTTGTGGGGATCCCTAGAAATTGGAAACCGAACGGAGCACCGGCTACATCGTGGACGCGGTCAACGTCGTTCCCCCTTTGTGGGGATCCCTAGAAATTGGAAACTTACGAGCCTTCAGAGCGTCCAGGATATAATCGTAAAACTGTTCCCCCTTTGTGGGGATCCCTAGAAATTGGAAACTTGAGACTTCCGTTGTTTGTAGAGCAAATAGCTCACTGAGAAGTAATAGCAGGACTTCCGGAGATAGTGCTTTCATTGCCGTAAGCATTTACGGCTGACACACCATATATGTAGGTAATACCCCGCTCTGTGGCTGTATCTCTGAACTCATACCAACCCCTGTTGTCTCCTGTAGCTTCTACTCTGGCAGTAAGTTGCCAATCTTCATCATTGGCAATCTTTCGGTATACTCGGTAATACTCGATTCTGTCATCACCAGTGCCAAGCCATGTCAACACAATCACGCCGGCTGTTGCCCGCGCTGCGACTTGAGTAGGATGAGATGGATTCAATTGAGAATCTTCCTCACGGGAGATACCAACTTCTTCCGATGGGCCAACAACTTCTGCGTCTATTGCTGTTTGAGTTGCATTTACTCTTGGTGTTGGCGAAGCAATTCTCGGCGGTGTAACATCTGTACGAGGTGCTAAAGTCGCTTGCTTATTTGACACAACTATACACCCCGATAGCCCGCAAAGCAGTATAAACGTTACAGCAATTGGAGCCAGTGTCTTAAGTGTTTTAACGTTGCCCACTTGTCAACCCTCCGTAGTGTCTCTTGAGTATAAGGCATTGAGCTGCCAACTAAGCCGACTCGGCCATTTTACGTACTATGCCGGCTAAGCGATAATATCCTATGCTGCGTGCTATGCTACCTTAGCTAGCAGCCTATCACAGTTTGCCATGCGTGCGTTCCCCCTTTGTGGGGATCCCTAGAAATTGGAAACGAGGGGAAGTCTCGCACCATGAACCAGCTGCTCGACGCGTTCCCCCTTTGTGGGGATCCCTAGAAATTGGAAACACCTGTGCATGACAGCCTCGTCGGGAATCATAGACTCAACGTTCCCCCTTTGTGGGGATCCCTAGAAATTGGAAACGCATGTAGATGTCATTTGTTTCAGTGACTGCAACAACGGTGTTCCCCCTTTGTGGGGATCCCTAGAAATTGGAAACATGCTCACCATGCTTAGCGCATGGCGAATGATGTCACCGTTCAGGTTCCCCCTTTGTGGGGATCCCTAGAAATTGGAAACTCTCGCGCAATCTCTAAGGAAAGACAACCGCAAGACTTGAAGTTCCCCCTTTGTGGGGATCCCTAGAAATTGGAAACAACCGCCAGGTGCTCCCAAACTTCACGCGCCTGTGCAGCGTTCCCCCTTCGTGGGGATCCCTGGACAGCCGACGACGAGATCCCCAGCACCCAGGGCGTAGAGCGTCTCTGCCGTCTCCTCCGTCAAGCACACGATGCGCTCTGGCAATCGCGGTCGCGGAACATGTCTGCCAATTATCGGGATTGCTTCGAGCGAGTCCACAAAGTGGTTTGCCAGATTCTGGCAGGCAAAGTTACTACCTACGGTCACCTTGCCGAGGCCCTGGGGGTACGCTCCGCTGCACGCAGGGTCGGTTGAGCGCTCTAGGCTGCCCGCTTCGATGCCTCACCCCGACGCTCATGCAAGAGCTCTCGCAGTCGGAAGGGGTTCAATGCAAGACGACTGCGGGGGGTTCCTAGAAATTGGAAACAGCTTTAGGAGAAGTCCGCCGCTACCCGGTGGGCGCAGGCAAAGCCAGAGAAAGCGACGGCGTTGAGTCCCTGGCCAGGGAAGGTGCTATCCCCCACGCAGTAGAGGTTGGGGATGGCCGTGCGGTTGAAGGGCATACCCAAGAGGCCGCAGGGAGTGCCGCGAGGGATAGGGCCGTAGGTACCATTAACGCGGCCTAAGAAGCGGCGGTGGGTGCGGGGCGTGCCCACTTCCTGAAGTTCAATGTGGGATCCCAGCTCTGGCCAGAGGGCCTCCAGGCGGCGGATAAGGCGCTGGGCTGCCGCTTGTTTTTGCTGCCGGTACTGCTCTGGGCTCAAGCCCTGCCACGTCTGCATCCAACTGGGGGTAAAGGCGTGGACAATGTGGCGGCCTGGTGGGGCCAGCTCCGGATCCAAAAGGGTGGGGATGGAGACGAAGATCGTGCCCTGCTCCGCCTCCATGGCTTGCCAGTCTTCGAGAAGAATGTGGTGGCAGTAGCGCTCACCGGCCAGGGCCTCGGCCCGCACCCCCAAGTGCAGGCTCAAGAAACTGGGGGACTGTTGATAACGGCTTTGCCAGCGCCGCTCCGCTGCCGGAAAGGGTCCTGGCCAGAGGCGGCCAAAGGTATCCCAGCGGGTGGCATTGGAGATGATCTTGCGCGCAAAGAGCTTTTCCCCCGTGGAGAGCTCGACGCCCACGGCCCGGCCCCGTTCTGCCAAAATCCGCCGCACCGACGCTCGGTAGCGGATTTGCCCCCCGCAGGTCTCTAGCCCCTGGGCCAGCTTTTGAGCAATCTGCCCCACCCCTCCCTTGGGGTAGTTGACGCCACCGTAGTGGCGGTCGCAGAACACCATGCCAGCGTTGATCATGGGCGTGCGCTCTGCCGGCACCACCGACCAGCAGTAGCACTCCATATCCACAAAGCGCAGCAGCGCCGGATGGCGGAGGTAGCGCCGCGCTACCTGGCCCACATTCACCGGCAAATAGCGGGCCAAAGTCAGGCAGGCGCGCGGGTGGCCGACAAAAGAGCGCCAGAGATAGCTCCACTCCTCCAAAGAGAGAAGCTCCAGGGCGTTAAGGCTGTTGAAGATAGGCCAGAAGCTGTCGTAGAAACGGCGGATGCTGCCCGCTTCCTGAGGGAAATAGCTAGCTAGCTCCTGCAAAAACTCCTCGTAGTTCCGGTGTACGCGCGGGCTGAGCCCCTGGGGCAGGTGGTAGGCAATCTGCACGGGGTCGGGGATGGATTCCAGAGTTTGGCCCACAGCAGCCAGGGCACGGGTGAGCAGGTTGGTGGTGCCTTGAGTGCCCAGGCCAAAGATCATGGAAGCCCCGACATCAAAGCGATAGATCCCGTTGCCGTTGGGATCTGGGCGCTCGAAGTAGCCAGCGCTGCCACCGGGGATGAGGTATTTTTCCAAAACCAACACCCGGTAGCCCTTGGCCGCCAACTGGGTAGCTGCCACCAGGCCACCAATCCCAGCGCCAATGACAATCACATCCCAAACAGAAGGGGGGGAAGCGGGAGGTGCCGCAGCTTGAGGTCGAGAAAACAGCGTCTGGGTCAAGGGATCCCTCTAGCGCAACGCCAGTATCCTCAACCTACCAGAGCTTTAGGCAGCATCCGCCATCCCATCTCAGGGCAGCGACTTAGATTAGATCTTCCAGGCCGCGGCTGCCGACGTAGCGGCTGTAGGCGTAGACTAGCCCCAGGCTCAGGCCAGTAACCAGAAAGCTAAGGGCCGCTCCAAAGGGGTAGTCCAGGCTCGCGCCAAACTGCATCTGAATGACATTGCCAATCAAGAGCGTCTTGCTGCCCCCCAGCAAGTCGGGCACCACGAACATGCCCAAGGCCGGGATCCCAACCAAAATCAGCCCCGCTGCCAGCCCCGGCAGCGTTTGGGGAAAAAGCACCCACAGGAAAACCTGCCAGCCGTTGGCGTAGAGATCCCGTGCTGCCTCGGCCAGGCGCCAGTCGATGCGCTCCACGGCTGTGTAGAGGGGCAAGACCATGTAGGGCAAGAACGTGTAGATCATGCCCAGATACACCGCCAGCCAACTGGGGTAGAGAGCCGTCTGGGGCGGAATCCAGCCCAGCCAGGCTGCTAGCCGCGCCGGCCACCCCTCCGGGGCCAACACCACCATCCAGGCGTAGGTGCGGATCACCAAGTTGGTCCAGAAGGGCACCACCACCAGCGTCAGCAACAGATCCCGCTGTCGGGGCGGGTGGGCGGCGATAAAAAAGGCCAGGGGATAGGCCAGGAGCACACAGAAGAAGGTGGTAACTGCCGCCACCAGCAGGCTGCGGCCCAGGATCTGCCAGTAGATGGGCGTCCACCCTAGGGGACCGTAGCCAAGAGCGCGCAGGTAGTTGGCCAGCGTCAAGGGCAGGCCCACCTGGCCAAACTCGCCGCGGCTGAGAAAGCTACAGGCCAAGAGCAGCAGCCCCGGCAGCACCAAAAACGTTACCACCCACAGCACCCCCGGCCCGGCAAAGATCAGGCTGTGCAGCAGCTCCTGCCAGGGCGTGAGCAATTCCCCGGCGCGCACTTGGGCAGGCTTCTCCAAGCGCTTCAGCATGGGGAGTCCTCCCGCCGGGGATCCGGCCGCAGGCGCACCAAGTTTTTGGGAGGAAGATGGGCCACCAGGGCCTCCCCAATGGCAAAATCCTGGTCTTCGATGTCGGCGTTGAGGGTGAGGGCCTTGAGCTGCTGGCCGCTAGCTGTGCGCAGGAGGTACTGGTTTTCTGCCCCCGTGTAGATGAGGTTTTCCACCCGCACGGGCACTTGGTTGGGCAGCAGATCCCAGCCGCTCCGAGAAAGCCGAATCTTTTCCGGTCGAATGGCCAGCTGCACTGGCTCCAGGGTGGGTTGGATCCCAGGCACCTTGAGCTTGCCCAGGGGCGTCTCGACGCAGTCGGTGCCGCAGGCGATCCCTTCAATGAGGTTGCTGGCCCCCAAAAAGTCGGCCACAAAGGCTGTTGCCGGGCGCTCATACACCTCGTCAATGGGGCCCACTTGCTCAATGCGCCCAGCCCGCATCACCGCCACCCGGTCGCTGGTTACCAAGGCCTCCTCTTGGTCGTGGGTCACGAAAATGAACGTCATGCCCAGGCGGCGCTGCAACTCGCACAACTGCACCTGCAGCTGCTTGCGCAATTTGGCATCCAAAGCTGAGAGCGGCTCGTCTAATAGCAGCACCTCTGGCTCATTGACCAAGGCGCGGGCTAGGGCCACCCGCTGCTGCTGCCCGCCGGAGAGCTCCTGGGGCTTGCGCTTGGCCAGATCCCCAATCTCCACCAACTCCAAGGCGGCGGCCACCCGCTTGCGCAGCGCTTCCCCCCGCACTCCCCGCATGCGCAGGCCAAAGGCGACGTTCTCTTCCACGGTCATAAAGGGAAAGAGGGCATAGCTCTGAAACACGGTGTTGACGTTGCGCTTGTGGGCAGGCAGATGGCCCACCGGCTGCCCTCGGATCACCACCTCTCCGCCATCGGCAACCTCCAGGCCAGCGATGATGCGCAGCAGGGTGGTCTTGCCGCAGCCGGAAGGGCCCAAAAGGCCAAAAAACTCCCCCCGCTGAATCTGCAGGTCAATGCCATCGAGGGCCACAACATCGCCAAAGCGCTTGCGGATTCCTCTAAGCTCGACACTCCATTGGCAAGCCTGGGAGAGGTCAGCAACGACACCGGCCATTGCAGTTAACAGCCCTGCTCAATTCTTAACCCAGTATGCAAGTTGGCGGCGCCAGGGGGATGGGGAGGCCGGCACCCTACCGCCATTCTGCCTCCGGCATCTCTTCCCCTGACGGCTCCTGGGCTGCCCAGACCCAATCCGTGAGATTTTGGTTGGGGATCCCTTGCCCCATCAGCCCGTGGCAGCGAGCGCAAAACAGGCAAGCAGCACAGCGCTCGCCATAGGGGAGGGGAGGGAAGTCCTGGGCCTCCAGTTGCCGCAGGCGGTTCAGGGTGGCTTTGAGGTGGGCCAGATCCCGCTGGTAGGCAGCAGCGCTGTAGCGCCACTGAAAAGGCCGCTGGGGGTGTTGCACATACCAAAGGGTCAGTTGCACCTGCTCCGGCTCAAAAGGGCCTTCCAGGGGCAGTTGGTGGGCCAACCCACACACGAGCAGCGGGTAGAGGCGCACCTGCCAGTCCTGGGCCAACTGTTCGTCGGGCGGGCGCTGCCGCTCCGTCTTCCAATCGACAATGTGCAGGGATCCCGGGGCAATCACCAGCCGATCTAAGCGGGCAGTGAGGTTAAACCCCTCAATCCGCTGCCGGAGGGGCAATTCCGCCAACACCCGCCCCTGCGGTTGGGCATGGGGACTGGCCAAGAACACCTGCCACCACTGGCGTACTGTTTCGTCTAGGGCCGACAGGCGCGGCTCCACCTGCTGCCCGCGGCTAGACCACTCCACCAGGCGGTGAAACTGCCGTCCCCGCTGCTGCTCCACTTCGTGCTCAAAGGCATCGGCGGCAGGCCAAATCAGCCGCTCTAGGTACACGTAGCAAAACAAGCGGGGGCAGTAGTCGAATAGCGCCAGGGCTGCGGCCGAGAGGTTGACCTCATCAAGGCTCCACCTCTGCGGGGAAGGAGCAGCAGGAATCATGGGTCAAGAAGAAGCATTATGGCCATTCTATTGGACTGCTAGGGGGTCGGCTGCCAGGAAAAGAGTGGCCTCTGGATCCCCAAGGGGGGCTAGACAAAGCGATAAAATTAAACTCAGGCTCACGCTAGAGGTCTTGGTTTTTTGCCGCTAGTGGCCGAGCGTCTGCAAACTGTCTTACTTAAGCGAGGAAAACGCCGTGGAGCTAGCTGAGATCGAGGAGTTAATGAGCAAAGCGGTGCAGGCCACCCAGCGTTCCTTTAGCACGGTGCGCACGGGGCGAGCCAACGCCAGCCTACTGGATCGGGTTCAGGTGGAGTACTACGGCGTTCCCACTCCCCTGAAGGCGCTAGCCAGCATTACCACTCCAGATGCCAGCACTCTCCTGATCCAGCCTTTTGATCCCTCGACCCTGGCAGCAATTGAGCGGGCCATCCTCGCCTCCGACCTGGGCCTGACGCCCAGCAACGACGGCAAGGTCATCCGCCTCACCCTCCCCCCCCTGACGGAAGAGCGGCGCAAAGAGCTAACCAAACAGGTGGCCAAGCTGGCAGAGGAGGGGCGGGTTTCCATTCGCAACATCCGCCGCGACGCCATTGACGCCGTGCGCAAGCAGGAGAAAAACGGCGAGATCTCCGAAGACGAGTCCAAGAGTCGGCAAGAAGAGATCCAAAAGTTGACTGATCGCTACATCAAAAAGATTGATGAGCTGCTGGCGGAAAAAGAAAAGGAGCTGACCACAATCTAAACGCCCCTTTCCATTACTTTTTTGGGCCTAGGCCAGCAAGGCGCTGCTGCCAGCATGGATCTCATCCTGTGTCACCAGTCGGCGGACTTCGACACCTTGGGAGCGGCGGTAGGCGCAGCACGGCTGTATCCAGGCGCCCGCATTGCCCTAGCTGGTGGATCCCTGCCGGGAGTGCAGGAGTTCTTGGCCCTCTACCGGGACGAGTTCCCCCTCATTGAGCTGCGCTCGGTGGATCCCCGACAGGTTCAGCGCTGGATCTTGGTGGATTGTTACGATCCGGATCGCCTCGGTAAGGCTGCGGCCTGGCTGAGCGTTCCTGGGGCGAAGATTGAGATTTTCGACCACCACCTGCCTGCCACCTCGCTGGAGGAGGTATGGCCGCAGCAGCAGGTCAGCGCTCACATTGAAGCCGTGGGCTCCACCTGTACCCTTCTCGTGGAGCGGCTGCAGGCGGCCGGGATCTGCCTCAGTCCATTTGAGCGGCTGGCCCTGGCTTTGGGCATTCACATGGACACGGGATCTCTGACGTTCCCGGAGACCACTGCCCGCGACGGTGCTGCCCTCACCTGGCTGTTGCAGCAGGGGGTGAACCTGGTGCTGTTGCGGCGCTTTTTGGGGGACGGCCTCACCCCGCCGATGCAGGAGCTGCTTGCCCAGGGGCTTGCCCAGATCCAGGTAGAGACGGTGGGGGAGTACCGCTTGGGCACGTGGCTGCTGGATCTGCCGGAGTTTGTGCCTGGCCTGGCCGGCCTGGTGATGCGGCTGATGGAGCTGACGGGGGTGGACGTGCTGCTCTTGGTGGCGCAGCAGGGGGAGCGGCTCAGCCTCATTGGGCGGGCGCGGCAGGAGTTTGCCCAACTGGGCCAGGTGATGGCCCGCTACGGCGGCGGCGGCCACGACTGCGCGGCGGCAGCCACGCTGAAAGCTTCCCCGGGCCGGCCCTTGCCCGATCCAGCCCAGGTGCTGGCCGACCTCAGGCAGGCGGTTAAGGAGCGGATCCCGCCACCAGTGACCGCTAAGGATCTGATGTCCTCGCCGGTGCGCACCATCCGACCGGAGGTGACCATCCAGGAGGCCCAGCGGGTGCTGCTGCGCTATGGCCACTCCGGCCTGGTGGTAGTGGATGCCCAGGGCTGCCTGGTGGGGGTGATCTCGCGGCGGGACATTGACATTGCCCTGCACCACGGCTTTGGCCATGCCCCTGTCAAGGGCTACATGACCACGGAGGTCAAGACCCTCTCCCCCGATACTCCGCTGGCGGAGATCCAGCGGCTGATGGTGCAGTGGGACATTGGCCGTCTGCCCGTGCTCCAGGATGGCCAGTTGGTGGGCATCGTTACCCGCACCGACGTGTTGCGGCACCTGCACGAGCTGCCGGCTCTCTCGCCCCGGTTGGCCGCTCCTGAGCTTTCCTGCCCCCTGGATCTCTCCTTTCCGGCCCTGTCGCCGCAGCACCGCCGCTTGCTGGAGGTGGCGGCCCGCCTTGCCGACGAAAAGGGTCTGCGGCTGTATCTGGTGGGGGGAGCGGTGCGGGATCTGCTGCTGCACCAGTGGGGTCGGCAGCCTCCCTCTTGCCTGGAACGGCTGGACCTGGACTTGGTGGTGGATGGGCCTTACCCCTCAACCTCCCCCGGGACGGATCCGCCAGGCTGGGGGTTGATCCTGGGGAAAGCCCTCAAGCAGCACTTCCCGGAGGCGCGCTTGGAGATCCACGGCAAGTTCCAAACCGCCGCCCTGATCTGGCCAGGGGGCTTCTGTGTGGATATTGCCAGCGCCCGCACGGAGTTTTACCCCTACCCGGCCTCGCCTCCTGAGGTGGCCATGGGATCCATCCACCAGGATCTCTACCGGCGAGACTTTTCCATCAACGCTCTGGCCCTGCGCCTCAACGGCCCGCAGCGGGGTCAGTTGCTGGATTTTTTCGGCGGGCAAGCTGATTTGCAAAAGGGAATTATCCGCGCCTTGCACCCCAACAGCTTCATCGAGGATCCCACCCGCATCTACCGGGCAGTGCGCTTTGCCGTGCACCTGGGCTTTAGGCTAGACCCGGCGACGGAAGAGTGGATCCGCGCCGCGGTAGCTAGCGGCCTTCACGACGCTGTCGGCGGGGAGCGCCTCAAGCAGGAGCTGGCCTACATCCTCCGCTCTCGTGACTGGCCCTTGGCCTTTGAGCGGCTCTCAGCGTGGGGAGCCCTGCGCTGCATCCACCCTGATTTAAGCTGGGAGCCCTCCCTGTACCGGCGGCTACAGCGGGTGGGCCGCTGGGCCTCTCACTTCCGCCGCCGCTACCCCGAGCTGGGATCCCAGGAAATCTGGCAACTGCGCCTGGAAGCCCTGCTTCTGGCGCTGCCCCAGGCGCCCCAGGTGGCCAGCCAGCTCCACCTCACCCAGGCAGGCATCGAACGCCTCCGCCATTTCCCCTCCTACCAGACTCTGCTGGCGCAACTGGAGAGCGGATCCCTCTCCCCAGCTCAGGTGGTGCAGCTACTGCAGAGGCTGCGCATCCCGGCGCTGATCCTGTTGGCTGGGCTTGCCGACAAGCCAGCGCGGCGGCTGATCTGGCGCTACCTGCAGGAGTGGCACTGGGTAAAGCCGCCTCTTAACGGCCACGATTTGCGTCGCCTGGGCTACAGGCCAGGCCCTCTGTTTCAGGAGATTCTGGATGGCCTGCGCTACCTTACCCTCAATGGCAAGCTCTCCACCCGCGCTGAGGCAGAAGCCTGGCTACGGGAACACTACCCTCTCAATCCCAAAGCCTCCAGAGAAGGGCCAGCCCCACCCCTAGACCGCTCCACACTCCCAAAACCTGTCGCAGCAACTGCAAACTTTCCCGCACCACCTGGGGGCTCAAGGGGCGAGCCGGGATCCCCAACTTCGGCTTAACCTTGGGAACGCCGCGGTAGAAGTTGGTGCCTCCCAACTGAATCTGCAGCCGCCAAGCAAAGGCCGCCTCGCTCCAGCCCGAATTGGGGCTGGGGTCTGCCTGACCGTCGCGGCGACAGCGCTGCCAAAACTCCCAGGGATCCCCGCCGAGCAGCGCCAGCGTCAGTACCGTCAGCCGGCAGGGTAGCCAGGTCAGGACGTCCTCGCAGCGGGCTGGCACTGTGCCCAGGTAGGTAAAGGGGGCATGGCGATAGCCCACCATGGAGTCCAGCGTGCTGCTGGCCTTGTAGGCCAAAGCCAGCGGCGCTCCCCCCAGAAAGGCGTAGAACAAAGGGGCCGTTGCCCCGTCAGGGGTATTCTCTGCCACGGTCTCGATCACCGCCCGCAAAATCTCTGGCTCCGTCAGGTGCTCCGTATCCCGGCCTACGTAGCGGCTAAGGCGTTGGCGGGCCTGGGGCAGATCCCCCTTTTCCAGGGAATCCAACACTTCCAAGGCGGCAAAGCGCAGGCTGCGCCCCCCTAGGCAACTGGCCATTAGGACGGTCTGCATCAGGATCCCTGCCCAGGGGTGGAGTGCCTGGGCGATGGCAATCAGACTCCAGCCCGCCGCGTAGGAGCCCGCCACCAACGCCAAGGTGAGCATTGCCCCGCCCCAGCGCTGGGCTGAGGGAGTTAGGCAGTGCTGGAGGATATAGCCTTGACCCCAGGCAATCACCGCCCCCATGACCCGCACTGGGTGAGGCCACCCCCAGGGATCTGCCAGCAGGTAGTCCAGGGCCAAAGCCATCGCCAGCACCAGCGGGGCCGTTGGCTGAGCGGGGAAAAACAGCCAAGCTTCAGACCACAAACTTTCCCTCCTGGCTTTGGGCTGCCTGCCAACTGCGGGCGTCAAAATACAAATCTTCCAGGGTCGTTTCCTCCAACACCTGCTGCACTCGCTGGGCAATCCGTGCCCAGAGGGCCGCCGTTACCCAGTCCGCTCCCGCGCCGGCGCTTTCTTGAGGAGCTCTTGCCCCCTCCGAGCTGTTGGTGCGGAGATCCAAGGACTCCCCCACCGCCGCCAAAATGGCGCTAATGGGGATTCGCCGCGGCGGCCGTGCCAGCCGATAGCCCCCCTGCGCCCCTCGCTGGGAGCAGACCAAGCCAGCTTGGCGTAGCTCTATCAGCAGCTTTTCCAAGTAGGGGGCCGGGATCTGCTGTCGCTCGGCAATCGCCCGCACCGACGCCCTCTGGCCCTTGCTAAGCATCGCCAGATCTAGCAAAGCCTTGATGCTGTAGGTGGCTCGCGTCGTCAGGCGCACCGGCACTCTCTTCTCCCTTTTCCCCTCGATCCTGTCACAGGCAGCTAGCCTGGAGATCTCAGGATCCCCTTAGCCTTAAGGCTTGGCCATGGAGCGCCCTGGCGCCGTCCTTTACTTAGTGGCCACTCCCATTGGCAACCGCGAAGATATCACCCTGCGGGCCCTGCGAGTTTTGCAGGAGGTGGACTGGGTGGCGGCGGAAGACACCCGCCACTCCGGCCAGTTGCTTAGCCACTTTCAAATCTCCGCTCGCCTCATGAGCTACCACGAGCACAATGCAAGCCGGCGGATCCCGCAAATCCTCAAGTACCTGGCAGCAGGGCAGTCAGTGGCCCTCATCAGCGATGCCGGCACACCTGCTCTTTCCGATCCAGGCCAGGAGCTGGTGCGCGCCTGTATCCAAGCTGGGATACCGGTGATCCCAATACCTGGCCCTGTGGCGGCGGTGGCTGCGTTGACAGCTTCGGGCTTGCCCACCGACCGATTTGTCTTCGAGGGCTTTTTGCCCCTCAAGCCCCGTCAGCGCCAAGCACGCCTGCAGCAACTGGCCCAGGAAGAGCGCACCATCGTCCTCTACGAAGCCCCCCACCGCCTGCAGCGGACTTTGCAGGATCTCCTCGTGCACTGCGGCCCTCAGCGGCAGATCGTGCTGGCCCGCGAGCTCACCAAATGGCACGAGTCCTTTTGGCGGGGATCCCTGGCCGCTGCTCTGGAGCACTGCCTAGCCCAGCCGCCGCGGGGAGAATTTACCCTGGTTTTGGAGGGACGGCCTTGCTCAGAAAAAGCCGAGGAGCTCTCCCCTTCCGAAGCAGAAGTGCGCCAGGAGCTGGCTCGCCTGCTGGCTAAGGGCCTGTCCCGCTCCGCTGCCAGCCGGCAACTGGCCCAGCGTCTGCAGGGATCCCCCCTCTGGACGCGGCGCCGCCTTTACCAGCTTTCCTTGCAGTTGGAGCCCCTTCCCAGCGGGGATCCCGACGACGAGGCGGAATCCCTGGGGTAGGGGATTACCTGGACTTGAGCTTCTCGGCCTTCTCGATGGCCTCCTCGATGGTGCCCACCAGGTAGAAGGCCTGCTCTGGCAGATGGTCCAGCTCTCCCGACAGGATGCGCTGGAAGCCCTTGATGGTATCCTCCAACTTCACATACTTGCCAGGCGAGCCGGTGAACACTTCCGCCACGAAGAAGGGCTGCGACAGGAAGCGCTCGATGCGGCGGGCACGGGCCACCACCAGCTTGTCTTCTTCAGAGAGCTCGTCCAGGCCCAAAATGGCGATGATGTCCTGCAGCTCCTTGTAGCGCTGCAGCGTCTGCTTCACGGCCCGGGCGGTGTTGTAGTGCTCTTCCCCCACAATGTCCGCCTGCAGGATGGTGGACGAAGACTCCAGGGGATCCACGGCTGGGTAGATGCCCTTGGCCGCCAAGCTGCGCGACAGCACCACGGTCGAGTCCAGGTGGGCAAACGTCGTCGCCGGTGCCGGATCGGTCAGGTCGTCGGCAGGTACATACACTGCCTGCACGGAAGTGATGGATCCCTGTTTGGTGGAAGTAATCCGCTCCTGCAGGTTGCCCATTTCCGTAGCCAAGGTGGGCTGGTAGCCCACCGCCGAGGGCATGCGGCCTAGGAGCGCCGACACTTCCGAGCCGGCCTGCACAAAGCGGAAGATGTTGTCGATAAACAACAGGACGTCTTGCTTGTTGACGTCGCGGAAGTACTCGGCCATCGTCAGAGCAGTGAGGCCTACCCGCATGCGGGCACCTGGCGGCTCGTTCATCTGGCCGTAGACCAGCGCCACCTTACTCAGCACCCCGGACTCCTTCATTTCGTTGTAGAGGTCGTTCCCCTCGCGGGTGCGCTCTCCCACCCCAGCAAACACCGACAGGCCGGAGTGCTCCTCGGCAATGTTGTGGATGAGCTCCTGGATCAGCACCGTCTTGCCTACGCCGGCACCCCCAAACAGACCCACCTTGCCGCCCTTTTTGAAGGGAGCCAGCAGGTCAATTACCTTAATGCCAGTTTCAAAGGGCTCCGGCTTGACCGTCAGCTCCACCAGGGGCGGGGCACTGCGGTGGATGGGGGCGAACTCCTTAGCTTGTACCGGCCCCTTCTGATCCACCGGCTCTCCCAGCACGTTGAAGATGCGGCCCAGGGTGGCCTCGCCCACTGGCACGGTAATTGGGGCGCCTGTATCCACCACCGGCATACCCCGCACCAGCCCATCGGTGGAGGACATGGCCACGGCCCGCACGCGGTTATCCCCCAAAAGCTGCTGGACTTCGCAGGTAACTTTGACCTTCAAGCCACTTTCGGTTGTGGCCTCCACCTTGAGGGCATTGTAGATTTGAGGGAGTTTGCCGCTGGGAAACTCAACGTCAACAACCGGTCCAATGACTTGGGTAATGTAGCCAACGTTAGCTGCAGTGGCAGTAACCATGTTGGGGTTTAGCTCCTTGTTTGCTCAGGTGTCAAAACGTCAGCGGATCCCGGCAGGGAAAGCCAGGGGCGGCTTCGTTGTAGGACTTGGTTTCACTGCTAGGATCAGCCTACCACTCTATAACCAAAGTTTGGCCCCGCGGCTCTTGCCCACCCGCTGGCAAACTGGCTCAGTACTCAAAGGTCATGGATAGAAAGCGCGAGGGAGAAAAGCTGGCAGGGCTGGGCTTTGGGGAAGAAACGGGATTTCGAAAAGCCTCTGCTGCCTGCTGAAAATGCTGCAGCGCTTGTTCAATTTCCTGAAGCCGTGCCTGAATTTGCTCTTGCCGTTCCTGGAGAAACTCCAGTTCCTGATTAAGCCGCTGCTTTTCCGCTGAGAGCTGCTGCATCTCGGCATAGAGGGCAGATTCAGCTTTGCGGCGAGGGATCGAGCGCAACTTGGGCCGAGGTCGGGAGCGAGGCAGGCGAGGCAAGCTCATCGCAAGAGGTCTCAAGGGCATGTGCTTATCCTAGCGCGGTTTTGAAAAGAAGAAGGAGCTGTGTTCTTGGCAGCAACTGTCTCCCCCAGTAGGATCCGACTTGTCTAGTGGAGGAAAGGCAATGGTTGAGAGCGCAACAGAACTGCTGCAGCGCTACGGCAAGGGTGAGCGCGATTTCAGCAACAGCCAACTGCCAGGAGCTGACTTGGCTGGCGCGGATCTAGCCGGGATTGATCTGGGGGGAGCCCTCCTCCAGCAGGCCAAGCTAGCTGGGGCTAACCTGGAGCGGGCCTACCTCAGCGGCGCCGATCTCAGCCAAGCTGACCTCCAGGGATCCAACCTGCGCCTAGCCAACCTGGAGAAAGCCAAGTTGCCGGGAGCCCAACTTCAAAAAGCCAACTTGCGCGGCGCTAACCTCAGCCAAGCCGACCTCAGTGGCGCCGACCTCAGCCAGGCCGATCTAGCAGGGGCCAACCTCAGCGATGCCAACCTCAAAGGGGCCAAGCTCAGCGGCTGCAAACTCAAACTGGCCAACCTGCGCGGAGCCTGCTATGACGCCGCCACCCAACTGGAAGCAGCTACTGAGGAACTGGGCATGGTTTTTGCCTAGTCCTCCTGCGGCTCCAACTCCAAAATCTCCTCGATCTCAGCGTCCGTGTAGCCCACTGCCCGCAACTTCTCCGCCACTACCTCAATTTCCTGGGCTGCCAAATTGTGCTGGCGCACCCGCTCCCAAAGATTGGCCGCAGTCTGGAGCAACAAGCGACGGCTTTCTACCTCGAACAGTTCAAAAGCCGTTGCCAGCTCGATAGCCTGCAACACCTCCTCAGCGCTGTCAATGGGCTGATCCAGGGACTGTTCCTCCAGCTCCACCAGCAGCTGGCGCAGCCGCTCTAGGCCATCCCCAAGGGCAGACATCCTCTTGGCTCCCTCTCCCCTGCTGCCTAAGTACCCACCCTAGCAGGCTTGTCTCTCCCAACGAAAGGGATGCGACCCATCCTGTTCCAGCTAGGGCTATCCTGAGTGGAGTAACCCTAGACCAGCAAGCGCTAGGATTATTGCACAGCTAGCAAAGGGATCCCGGCGCTCGACAGCCCATCAAGGAGATGCACGAGTATGGCCCCAGCAAACGTTTCCCTCCCAGCCAATGCCAGCGACACCACCCTAGACTACAGCAGCCCCGCGTATCGGCAGGCCTACTCTCGCATCAACGGCATTGTTATTGAAGGCGAACAGGAAGCCCACGACAATTACCTCCGCTTGGCCGAAATGTTGCCGGCAGCAGCAGAGGAGCTGCGCAAGCTGGCCAAGATGGAACTGCGCCACATGAAGGGCTTCCAAGCCTGCGGCAAAAACCTGAAGGTAGAACCGGACAGGGAGTTTGCCCGTGCCTTCTTTGCCCCCTTGCGGGACAATTTCCAAAAAGCGGCAGTAGCTGCAGACCTGGTGACTTGCTTGGTCATTCAGTCGCTAATCATCGAGTGCTTTGCCATTGCCGCCTACAACATCTACATCCCGGTTGCCGATGAGTTTGCCCGCAAGATTACCGAAGGGGTAGTTCAGGACGAGTATCTCCACCTCAACTTTGGGGAGCGCTGGCTGGGCGAGCACTTTGCCGAGGTCAAAACCCAAATTGAAACGGCCAACGCCCAAAACCTGCCCCTGGTCTGGAAGATGCTGCAGCAGGTGAATGAAGACATAGAAGCTATCTACATGGATCGCGAGGCCATTGTGGAAGACTTCCTCATTGCCTATGGCGAAGCGCTGGCCAACATTGGCTTTAACACGCGCGAGGTGATGCGCTTGTCAGCCCAGGGGCTGCGGGCTGCCTAACCTCCTTCCGCTTTGTGGGGATTCCTGGCTGAGCTGCGGCACTTCCTATCCTCCTTGGGGGGATCCGGAGAGGATCCACAACAAGCTACGTGAGTGAGCCTCTATGTTTGGCCTGATTGGGCACTTGACCAGCCTGGCCCATGCAAAGCAAGTGGCAGACAAGCTGGGGTATGCCGAATATGCAGAAAGTGACCTGGACTTTTGGTGCATGGCTCCACCTCAGGTGGTGGACGAAATTGTAGTTACCAGCATCACTGGCCAGAAAATTTATGGTCAGTACGTCGAATCCTGTTTCTTGCCGGAAATGCTGGCCAGCGGTCGGGTCAAAGCCGCCTGTCGCAAGGTTTTAAACGCGATGGCTTTAGCCCAGCGGCGAGGCCTTGATATCACTGCCCTGGGCGGGTTTAGTAGCATTATCTTTGAGAATTTTCGCCTCGAAACCCTCAAGCGGGTGCGCAACGTCAACCTGGAGATCCGACGCTTCACCACTGGCAACACCCACACCGCTTACATCATTTGTCAACAATTACAGGCGGCAGCCCAGCGCTACGCTATGGACTTGGCCGCTGCCACCGTTGCCGTGGTGGGAGCTACCGGCGATATTGGCAGTGCTGTTTGCCAGTGGCTGGTGAACCGCACTTCAGTGGCCAAGCTGTTGCTTGTAGCCCGCGAGCGGCGACGCCTAGAAGAGCTGCAGGCCAAGCTTAAAAAAGGAGAGATCTGTTCCCTGGAAGAGGCCTTGCCCCGTGCCGATTTCATCGTCTGGGTGGCCAGCCTGAGCCAGGGGGTAACCCTTGATCCACAGGTGTTGCCGGATCCCTGCGTCATCATCGACGGTGGCTATCCAAAAAACATTGCCTCCCAGTTGCAGCGCAAGGGGCTATATGTCATCGACGGCGGCATGGTGGAGCACTCGCTGGATATTGAGTGGACTATCATGCGGTTTTTGAATGTGGCCAACCCTGCCCGTCACCTCTTTGCCTGCTTTGCCGAGTCAATGCTGCTGGAGTTTGAGGGCCTGCACACCAATTTCAGTTGGGGCCGCAACCTGATTACCCTGGAGAAACTAGATCTCATCGGGGAATTGTCTCGCAAGCACGGCTTCCGTCCCCTCATGCCGGCAGCTTAGGTTCAAAGACAGCTGCGGGAGCGCTTCTATACAGCGATGCAGGAGAAGGTAAACTCCCCCGCCGGTTAGAGGTTGGCAAACCAACCACCCTCCTGCGCCGGTTTACGGAAGCTCCAAGCAAGGCAATTATCTTGGCTACGTTGCAGCCCACATCCGCTCTGAAAGACTCATACAACCCCGGACAAAAGCGGACTTTTGCTCCAGGTTGAGGCTTTCTTCCTGCTTCCATGACATATAGCTAGCAGCAGAGTTCACCTCCACTACCCCACTAGAGGGATCTCCCCAGGCGTCACTTCCCGTCGAGCTGACGGTAGCTACTCCTTGCTCTGGTTCGAGCACACAGGCTCAAGACAGAGCCAACTTTAGCCTAGGCAAAAGGCCTACCAGAGGAAATGTACCTGCCAGCCTAGCTAATCCACGTGAAGGCAGAAGGTGCGTTGGCGAGGTTGCCCATTGTGCCACAAAGCGGCATTTTTGACTGCCTCTTGCCTGGATGGCTATTTTCTCCCAGCCCCCTCCCAGGAGGAGAAGGGAGTTAGCTGACGGGGCAGCAACTGCTACTAACACTGGATCTGGCAGCAGCTGTAGGGGGTGTTTTACTGCCACCAGCTTGCCAGTGCTGGGCCCGATCCCCAAACCCCCGCAAGCGCGGCTTACTCTTCTTCCTCCTCCTCCGGCTCGTCGACAGGGGTGGAGTCGTCGATGAGTTGGTCGTCCTCCAGGACCACGCGGCGTGGCACCGTCGGCAGCACGGCTGGAGGTTCTTCCTCCTCAGGAGGCTCCGGCTCTGGAGCCATCTCCTGGTAGGTGCTAAAGCCTGTGCCTGCCGGGATCAGGCGGCCAATGATGACGTTCTCCTTCAGACCCCGCAGCCAGTCGGATCTGCCCTCGATGGCTGCCTCGGTGAGCACCCGCGTGGTTTCCTGGAAGCTAGCTGCCGAGATGAAGCTGTCGGTATTCAAGCTGGCCTTGGTGATCCCCAGGAGGACAGGTGTGTACTTGGCCGGCGCCCCGCCACTGACGGCTAGGGAGGCATTCTCTTGCTGGATTTGCCGCAGCTCTACCAGCTCACCCGGCAGCAAGACGGTGTCACCGCTGTCGTCCACCCGCACCTTGGAGGTCATCTGGCGTACCACAATCTCAATGTGCTTGTCCGCAATCTCCACCCCCTGCGAGCGGTAGACGTTCTGGACCTCGTTGACGAGGAAGCGCTGCACCTCCCGTAGGGCTAGCCGCGCCGCTTGGTCATCTCCCAGGGTCTGGCGGTAGTACTCGAAGTAGATCTCCAAAAGGTCATGGGGGTTGGCAGGGCCGTCAGTCAGGGGATCCCCTACCCCCACCGATTGGCCGTCCACCACCATCAAGCTCTGCCCTGGCAGCACGGCATAGGGAGTAACCGTGCCATCAGCTTCAATGACCTTGAGATCCGGCTCCTCTCCCTGCCAGCTTAGCTGCACGGTGCCGGGTCGCTTGGCCAAGACACACATTTCCTTGGGTTTGCGAGCCTCCAGCAGCTCCTCCACCCGCGGCAGCCCCTGGATGATGTCGCCGGTCTTGGCCCGCTCGAAGATTAGGATAGCTAGGGCATCCCCCCGCTGAACCAGATCTCCATCTCGCACCTGGAGGATGGCACCTGCCGAAACCAGGTAGGGCCGCGCCCGCCGCAGCACCAGGTGATCCTCCGCAATTTGCATCACTTGTCCCGACTCGGGAGCAGGGATCCCCGGCGCCAGTTCTTCTCCAGCTCGCACCAGCGCTCCCACCTCAACGCTGGCTGGCCCGTTTAAGGGTACCGTCAGCAGATCGTCGTCGGTAATCACCAGCACCCGCCGCACCACCTCGGTGCCCTCGCGGATCCCTTGCACAATCCCAGCTTTTTTGGCCTGGATCTCGGTGCGGGCGATAACCCCCCCTCTGCCGACGGTGTCTCCTTGGTTAACCAACAGCCGGGTGTGGGTACTCCCCTGAGTTAGATCTGCCTCTACATCGCGGCGCAGCAGCAAGGTTTCCAGAACCACCAGTTGCAGGCGGCGGATACTGGGATCTTTCTCATCCTGGATGAGCTCAATATCGGCCTTGAGCTGCGGCGCGTCAGTATCGATCTCCAGCACCAGTTGCGTGCGCAGCAATTCCACCGGGCCCACCGACTTGACCCGCTCCCCATCCTTGAAGGGAACCCGCTGGACAGCCCGCAGACGAATGGAGCGACCGGACTCGCTCGTAGACTCCTGGGTGGGCACCACCGGTCGGTCGGGGATTTCATACTCATACACCGGCCGCAGCAGGATGCCGGGTCCTTCGGGAGTTTCCACCTGCTCCAGATAGACCAGTCGGTCAGGGACAATGCTGCTGAGCAGCTTTTGACCCGGCTGGATGAAGGTGCCGGTGGGGATTTCCAGATCAGCGGGATCCTCCACCAGATGCAGGGATCCAGGCTTGATGACGATTTCCCGGAGGATGTCGTTTTTCTGGATAACCTCGACAACACCGGCATTTTGGCAGAAGATGTCCTTCACTACCTCGGTGCCGGCTTCCACGTACTGGCCATCTTCCACATTGAGGAGGGAGATGTCCTTGTTCACCTCATGGGTCTCCTCCGGGATCCACAGCAGGGTGCCGCCGCGGATGACTTCGTAGCCCTGCTTTGCTCTGCCCCGCCGGGCTACCTCAACGCCAGCAAACTTTGCCAAGCCTCCCGTGTGGCTGCGGAAGTGGTTGTCGATGAGCTCCGCCACCACCTCGTCGTTGCCCACCTTGGTACCTGGTGTAGCCTTGAGAACAAAAGTCTGGCCGCTGGGCGTGTCCAGCAAAAATTGCTCTCGGCCTTGGTGAGATTCCACCCGCACCCGCGCCTCGTGGAGCACCACCGCCGCATTGATGATCTCCACCTCCCGTCCGCCTTTGATGTCGCTGCGCTCTGGCAGGCGCACGATGCCACCGTGCTCGGTGACCAGCGAGGTTTGGGCAATAACATCCCCCGGCTGCACCCGATCCCCGTTTTTTACCGCTGGCTCAGCGCCGGGAGGCAGGTTGTACACCTGGCCAGACAGGACCCAGATCAGCCCTTGCCGCTGGGCAGTAGAGGTGGTGTTGCCCTGGCGGTCGGCTTTCTCCTCGATGAGCAGGTCGGTAAAGCGAATTTCCCCCGCCAGATCGGCCACCACTTCCTTCTGGGCTTTCTCGGTGCTCTTGCGCACCGCTTTGGCTACGGCCACTTCCGCAATTAACTGATCCCGCTGCACCAGGGCCCCATCTCGCACCAGCAGGGTGGATCCCTGGGTCAGGTCGAAGACTTCTCGCTGTCCCTCTGGCCCTTCCAGAACGATTTGGTTGTTGACCTCCACCTGGAGGGCATCGTCGCCGTGGCGGGTGCGGAAGGGGCGGGTGCGCAGGTTTTTCGGGAAGCGCACTACCCCGGCAAAGGGGGCGCGGATTTGGCGAGCCACCTCCCCTGTAAACACCCCTCCCGTGTGGAAGGTGCGCATGGTCAACTGCGTGCCCGGCTCTCCAATCGATTGGGCGGCAATGATCCCAACCGCCTCCCCCAGATCCACCAAGCGAGAGTGGGCCAGGCTCCAGCCGTAGCACATGCGGCACACTGAGCGGTTGGCTTCACAGGTAAGGGGAGAACGCACCATTACCTGCTGGATGCCCGCCTCCACAATGGTTTTGGCCAAGTCGTGATCTACCTCTTGGTTGCGGCGGGCCAGGATCTCCTGGGTTTGCGGATGCACCACATCTTGGGCCAGCACCCGCCCTACCAGGCGCTCCTCCAGCGGCACAACGACTTTATCGCCATCCATCAAGGCCTGGAGCGGGATCCCTTGATCCGTGCCGCAGTCGGCCTCTCGCACAATCACGTCCTGGCAGACATCCACCAGGCGGCGGGTGAGGTAGCCGGAGTCGGCAGTCCGCAGCGCCGTGTCCACCAAGCCCTTGCGCGCGCCGTAGGAGGAGATGATGTATTCGGTCACGGTTAAGCCCTCGCGGAAATTGGCCTTGATGGGCAGGTCGATGATCTCCCCCTGCGGATTGGCCATCAGGCCGCGCATGCCCACCAACTGCCGCACTTGCGAGACGTTCCCCCTTGCCCCCGAGTGGGCCATCATGTAGACGGAGTTGAGGGGATCGTTCTGGCGGAAGTTGTTGAGCATTTCCTCTTTAATTTGCTCATTGACTTGGTTCCAAGTGTCGATGACCTTTTGGTAGCGCTCCACCTCGGTAATCTCGCCGCGGATAAAGCGCTCTGTGGCCGCCTCGATCTCCGCCTCTGCCTGGGCCAAGAGCTGCCGCTTGCTGGGCGGAATGCGCAGGTCTTCAATGCTGATGGAGACGGCAGCTTGGGTGGCGTACCTGAAGCCCAATGTCTTCAGGGCATCCGCCATCTGCGCTGTGCGGGCAGTGCCGTAGCGGGCAAAAGCCCAGGCAATGAGGTTGTGCAGCTCTTTTTTGCCGATTTGATAGTTGCGAAAGGGAATAGGAGGCGGCGGGGTCTCGGCCCTAGAGCTAGAGGCAGGCTGCCACCGCAGGCTGGGGGAAATTTGTCCTTTTTCGCTCATGGCTATGCCAACAGAATGTCCTGCACCGTCTTGTTAAAGATGATCCGGCCTGGCGTAGTGCGAATGTATTGACTGATAACGTTGCCCTCTTGATCCTCGCGGATGCGGCGGTAGTTGGTGATCTTGAGGCGGGTACCGCCTGGCTCCTCGACAATCTGGGGCTCTGACTCTTTTTCTCCTTTGCCCAACTCCATCGGGCCGCTGTAGCGCACCCAGATTTTGCTGTGCAGGCCAATGATGCCGCGGTCGTAGGCGACAAGAGCATCCTCCAGGCTAGCAAAATAGCGGTCGTTAACCTCGGGTGCCTCGGGGTTGTCCACTGTCAGGTAGTAGCAGCCCAAAACCATGTCTTGGGTAGGGGTAATGATGGGGGCACCGGTGGCTGGGGAGAGGATGTTGTTGGTGGCCAACATCAGCAGGCGCGCTTCCGCCTGGGCTTCCAAGGACAGAGGCACATGGACAGCCATCTGGTCGCCGTCAAAGTCAGCGTTAAAGGCGGGGCAGACCAAGGGATGGAGCTGAATTGCCCTCCCCTCCACCAGAACCGGCTCAAAGGCTTGGATCCCGAGGCGGTGCAACGTGGGAGCGCGGTTGAGCAAAACTGGGTGGCCGTCGATGACCTCCTCCAGCACGTCCCAAACCTGCGGGTCATTGCTTTGGATGAGCTTTTTGGCGGCTTTGATGTTGTTGACGATATTTCGCTTGATCAACTTATGGATGACGAAGGGCTGAAATAGCTCAATGGCCATCTCTTTGGGCAAGCCGCACTGGTGCATGCGCAGGTTGGGCCCCACCACAATCACCGAGCGCCCTGAATAGTCCACCCGCTTGCCCAGCAGGTTTTGCCGAAAACGGCCCTGTTTGCCCTCAATGATGTCCGACAGGGACTTGAGGGGACGATTGTTGGCTCCCACCACCATGCGCCCGCGCCGCCCGTTGTCAATGAGGGCATCTACTGCCTCCTGCAGCATGCGCTTTTCGTTGCGCACAATGATCTCCGGCGCCATGATCTCCTGCAGGCGCGCCAGGCGGTTGTTGCGATTAATCACGCGGCGATAGAGGTCGTTGAGGTCACTGGTGGCAAAACGGCCCCCATCCAACTGCACCATCGGGCGCAGATCGGGGGGGATGACCGGCAGCACCCGCAGCACCATCCACTCAGGCCGAGCTCCCGTGGCAATGAAGTTGTTGATGACCCGCAGCCGCTTGATCAGGCGGGCTCGCTTCTGGCCGCGGGCACTGGCGATTTCCTCGCGCAACTTCTCCGCCTCTTTTTCTAGGTCAATGTCTTTGAGCAGGCGTTCGATGGCCTCGGCCCCAATCATGGCCCAGTTTTCCGGCAGCTGCAGGTTGGATCCCTCCTCGTACATCTGATCTTCGATCTCAAGGTATTGATCCTCCGTCAGCAGCTGCTTGTAGGAGAGGTTGGGGGCATTGCCCGGATCCACCACGACGTAGGCGTTAAAGTACACCACCTGCTCCACGTCGCGCAGCGGCATGTCCAGCAGGGTGGCAATGTAGCTAGGGATCCCTTTCAGATACCAAACGTGGGTAACCGGGGCAGCCAGCTTGATGTAGCCCATGCGATAGCGGCGCACCCGCGACTCCGTCACTTCCACCCCACAGCGTTCGCAAACAATGCCGCGGTGCCGCACGCGCTTGTACTTGCCACAGTGGCACTCCCAGTCCTTAACCGGCCCGAAGATGCGCTCACAGAAGAGACCATCCATCTCCGGCTTGAGGGTGCGGTAGTTGATGGTCTCTGGCTTGGTAACCTCTCCCACGACTTGGCCGTTGGGCAGGGTGCGCTGGCACCACTCCATAATCCGCTGGGGAGAGGCCAACCCAATCTTGATGTAGTCAAAGCGCTGCTCTGGTCTGGCCATAGCCATTTCTCCTGACTTGCTGCCTTAGCACCTAGATAGGAAGGAGAGAGGGATCCTCCCCCCTTTCCTCCCTTAGCTGAAACCTGCCTGGCGCCACCTAAAAATCGTCCTCGTCTTCTTCCTCGTCCCGGCTGCGGCTAGCTACGAAGCCTTCCCTGGCTGCTGGGGAGAGATCCTCAGCCGTAATTGACTGGTAAGTGGGCCGAGAAGGGACATGGCGGGTCGAGACATCGGCCATTAGGTCTACCTCCACATGGTGGGGCTGGCCTTTGCTGTCCACCTCCACCTTGTACACGGAGACGTCCAGGCACAGGGACTGCAGCTCCCGCACCAACACCTTGAAAGATTCCGGCGTGCCCGGCCGAGGAATGGGCTTGCCCTTGACGATGGCGTTGAGGGCCTCGTTGCGCCCCACCATGTCGTCCGACTTGACCGTGAGCAGTTCCTGCAAGATGTAGGCCGCCCCAAACGCCTCCAAAGCCCACACCTCCATCTCCCCAAAGCGCTGGCCACCCTGCTGGGCTTTACCCCCCAGCGGTTGCTGGGTTACCAGCGAGTAGGGGCCGGTGGAGCGGGCGTGGATCTTGTCGTCCACCAAGTGCACGAGCTTCAGCATGTAGGCCCGGCCCACCGTAACCGGCTGGTCGAAGGGCTCGCCCGTGCGGCCGTCAAACACCTGCACCTTGCCGCAGTATTTGCCCTCAGGGTTGAAGATCCAGTCCTTGCCGGTCTTCTCGCGCGCCTCCCGCAACTTGGCTTCCACGGTCAGTCGGGAAGCCTCCAGGCCGTGCATTTCATCGAAGGGCATTAGCTTAAAGCGCACCCCCAAGTGCTCCGCGGCCCAGCCCAGCAGGCACTCGTACACTTGGCCCACGTTCATGCGGGAGGGCACTCCCAGGGGGTTGAGCACCACGTCCACCGGCGTGCCATCGGGCAGATAGGGCATGTCCTCAACCGGCAAAATGCGGGAGATGATGCCTTTGTTGCCGTGGCGGCCAGCAATCTTATCTCCCACCTGGATTTTGCGCTTGAGGGCAATGTAGACTCGCACCACCATGTTGGCCCCCGGCGGCAGCTCATCCCCCTGCTCGCGGGTAAAGATGCGCACATCCACCACCCGCCCGCGCTCACCGTTGGGCACGCGCAGGGAGTTGTCCCGCACATCGCGAGCTTTCTCCCCAAAAATGGCCCGCAGCAGCCGCTCTTCCGGAGGCTGATCCGACTCCCCTTTGGGCGTAACCTTGCCCACCAGAATGTCGCCGGCTTCCACCCAAGCCCCAATGCGCACGATGCCGTTTTCGTCCAGGTTGCGCAGGGCATCTTCCCCCACGTTGGGGATCTCGCGGGTAATCTCCTCTGGCCCCAGCTTGGTCTGCCGGGCCTCAATTTCGTATTTCTCGATGTGCACGGAGGTGAAGACATCATCGTAGACCAGCCGCTCGCTGATCAAGATGGCGTCTTCGTAGTTGTAGCCCTCCCAGGGCATGTAGGCCACCAGCACGTTCTGGCCTAAGGCCAGCTCGCCGCCCTCGGTTGCTGGACCGTCAGCCAGCACCTGGCCGGCCACTACCCGATCCCCCACGTAGACCAGAGGACGCTGGTTGAGGCAGGTGTCTTGGTTGGAGCGCTGATATTTTTGCAGGCGGTAGACAATGGGATCTCCCCCATCCTCGGGCCGCACCACGATTTCATCGGCGGAAACATAGGTCACCACCCCGTTGGTGCGCGACACCACCACCATGCCGGAGTCCCGCGCCGCCTGGGCTTCCAGGCCTGTGCCCACGTAGGGCCGCTCTGGCTTGAGCAGGGGCACCGCCTGGCGCTGCATGTTGGCTCCCATCAAGGCGCGGTTGGCGTCGTCATGCTCCAGGAAGGGGATCAACGAGGTGGCCACCGAGATCACCTGCACCGGCGACACCTGTACGTAGTGCACCTCACTGGGGTGAGCAGTGGTGAATTCTTGGCGGTAGCGCACGGGCACCACCTCGGCAGTGATGCGGCCTTCGGCGTCCACCGGCACGTCCCCTGGCGCCACGCGGTACTCGTCCTCTTCGTCGGCGGTGAGGTAGACCATCCCCAGGTCTTTGCGCACCACGCCATTCTCGACGCGGTAGTAGGGGCTTTCGATAAAGCCGTATTGGTTGACGCGGGCGTGGGTAGCAAGAGACCCAATCAACCCGGCGTTGGGCCCTTCGGGGGTTTCGATGGGACAGATGCGCCCGTAGTGGCTGGGGTGGATGTCCCGCACGGCAAAGCCAGCCCGCTCCCGCGTCAGGCCCCCAGGGCCCAGAGCCGACAGCCGCCGCTTGTGGGTCAGCTCTGCCAGGGGGTTGGTCTGATCCAAGAACTGGGAGAGCTGGCTGGAGCCGAAGAACTCCTTAATAGCTGCCACTAGGGGCTTGGGGTTAACCAGCGAGGCAGGGGTAAGGTTTTCCGACTCGGAAACCGTCATGCGCTCGCGAATAATCCGCTCCAGGCGGTTGAGGCCCACCCGCACCTGGTTTTGCAGCAGCTCGCCCACCGAGCGCACCCGCCGATTGCCCAGGTGGTCAATGTCATCCACCTGGCCAATGTCGTATTCCAAGTTGATGAGGTAGTCGATAACGGCCAGAATGTCGGTAACGGTAAGCACCCGAACATTTTCGGGCACCGTCAGGTTGAGCTTCTTGTTGAGCTTGTAGCGCCCTACCCGGCCTAGGTCGTAGCGCTTGGGATCAAAAAAGCGCGATTCCAGCAGTTGCTGGCCGCCAGAGACTGTAGGAGGCTCCCCGGGCCGCAGCTTGCGGTAGAGCTCCATCAGCGCCTCTTCTTCGCTGTATTGCCCCTCCTCTTCCATGGTCCTTTGGAAAAATTCGGGGTGGCGCAGGCTGTCGTAGATCTCCGAGTCACTCAGGCCCAAAGCTTTGAGCAAAACTGCTGCCGAGAGCTTGCGGGTTTTGTCGATGCGCACCCACACCAGCCCCTTCTTGTCCGTCTCAAACTTCAGCCAGGCACCACGGTTGGGAATGAGGCTAGCGCTGTAGGTGCGGCGGCCACTTTTGTCCAGCTCCGCCTTGTAGTAAACGCCGGGGCTGCGCACAATCTGGTTGACGATCACCCGCTCCGCGCCGTTGATGATGAAGGTGCCTCGATCCGTCATCAAGGGCAGCTCGCCCATGAAGACGTCCATGTCTTTGATTTCGCCCGTCTCCTTGTTGATTAAGCGCGTCGGCACCCGGATTTGGGCTTGATAGGTGGCATCCCGCCGCTTGGCCTCCTCTGGGTCGTAGCGCGGCTTGTTGATCTTGTACCCCTTGGAGGGATCCCCAGGCCGGTAGTCTGGCAGAAAGTGCAGCTCCAGCTTGCCGGTGTAATCGACAATGGGAGAAAAACTCAGGAGCTCCTCTTCAAACCCTTCCCGTAAAAACCAGAGGAAACTTTCCCGCTGAATCTCTACCAGGTCAGGTAAGGTAAGAACAGGGGAGGGAACAGCTAACGAGCTCATGCGTTGCTTAGCAGGGCTTGCGCTGCAGTCAGGCCTCCAATTATAGAAGCCCCGCCAACGATCGTCAACGAACTTTACAAGGGTTGGCGGCAACTCCTGCCTTTAGCCTGGGAGCTAGCAAGCTCTGCTTCCTCTCCAACCTGCCTTAAGGATTGTTCACATCCATTCACACTCGGGCGGATTATTCTAAGCTTAAGCCATTGACCGCCAGTCGAGTGCTGCTTAGATAGGGATGGCGGGGAAAAAGAAGCATCGAGCCCCGGAGAAGGGCGTTTAGCTGCCGCAGCGAGCGGTCTGCGTTGCCTTTGCCGGGTCTGCTGCTGAGGCATCCCTCGCTGCCTCCATAAGCCGGTCAATGGCCGGAGCCAAGCAACTTTTTACAAGGAGGGTTTTGTGAGTAAAGGTTTGCCCAGCCAAGAAAATCAAAACGCTGGCCTGTCAACCCAGTTGCGGGAGGGCACCAAGCAGTCCCACACCATGGCCGAGAATATGACCTTTATCAAATGCTTCCTCAAGGGAGTGGTTGATAGGCGTACCTACAGCCGCTACGTGGGCAATTTCTACTTTGTCTACAGTGCGCTGGAAGAGGGGTTTGCGCGGTTGCGAGAGCACCCGATAGTGGGTCAGCTCTACTACCCCGAATTGTGGCGCAAGGCCAGCCTAGAGAAAGATTTGAACTATTTCATCGGTCCCCATTGGCCCTCTGTGGTCAAGCCCTCTCCCGCTTGCCAAGTCTATGTCAACCGCATTCAAGAAGTGGTGGAAAAAGATCCGGTTCTGCTGATTGCCCACGCCTACACCCGCTACATTGGCGACCTGTCGGGCGGCCAGATCCTGAAAAACATTGCCCGCCGGGCCCTGCGCCTGCCACCAGGGGAAGGCACCGCCTTCTACGACTTTGAACAGATCCCGCACGAGGGCAAGTTTAAGCAGCGCTACCGCGCTCAACTGGATGCGCTGGGGCTGGACCAGGCTACTATCGAGCGCATTGTGGCAGAAGCCAACTACGCCTTCAAGCTCAACATGGACTTGTTTAGAGAGCTGGAGGGCAACTGGCTGCTGTCCATGGCACGCATAGCCTGGAACTCGCTCCTGGGTCAGTTTCAGCGCAAGCCTGCCCCCTCAGAGGCGGCTGCCCCCAGCTCGTAAGCTAGGGCTATTTCCAAAGTTTCGCCCCTCTCTCCCAGGGAGGGGGGCTGGGGGTGAGGGCTAGTTGCACCCCAGGGTGTCGCGGGTGGCCCGGCCGGTAACCGGGTTAACGCCGCTAGCCCGCTCGCAGAGGATGGCGAGGGCATCCTTGCGGATTAGGGCATTGGTAAAATCTGCTCCCTCGATCTCGATCCCTTCCACCCGCACCAGCCACATCATGCTGTCTTGCAGTTGGGCTTCCCGCAGATCAGCACCCTGCAAATTGGCCATGTCCAGGGTGGCGCCGCGCAGATCCGCCCCGCGTAGGTTAGCTTTGCTGAGGTTGGCTCCGAAAAAATTGGCTCCTGCCGCCTTCACGTGGCTGAGATTGCTCTGTCGCAGGTTGGCTTTGAGAAATTTCCAGCCGCTCAGGTCTTGTCCGGCAAAGTCTGCCCCCTGCAGCTCCCGCTTGCTGTAGTCTTCCGCCCAGGCCGGGGATCCCAGCAGGAATAACCCCAAGGCCAGCAGAGGGAGAACCGCCAGCACGGCCCGTAAACAGCGGGCCCACCTAGGCCCTCTTTTCTCCGTCGAAGCTGGACCTGTAGCGGACACTGCAGTGGACATGGCGGCTCTCTCCCTTCTAGGGCTTTATATCCTATCCTACTGGCTGCGGATCTGGGCTAACTTGGGCTCCTATAGGTCGGCCTCAACTGTCCATGTCCACAACCGAGGTGTTCAATGCCCAGGAGATGGCTAGGCAAATGGCGGCTTTGGCGGCGGCCATTGGCAGAGATCACCCCCACCTGGACAGGCTGGTGTTGATCGGCATCCGCACCCGCGGGGTGCCTTTGGCCTACCGGCTCCGGGATGGCATAGCCGAGCTGTTTGGGATACCGCCCCAGGTAGGGGAGTTGGACATCACCTTCTTCCGCGACGACCTGGGCTCTGGCCGGCTGCGCACTCCCGATCGCAGTGAAATGCCCCGGGATCTCACTGGCCAAGAGGTGGTGCTAGTGGACGACGTTATCTTTCACGGCCGCACTGTTCGGGCGGCTTTGGAGGCCCTGAACCACTTTGGGCGCCCAGAACGGGTGCGCTTGGCCGTGCTGATTGACCGCGGCCATCGGCACTTCCCCATTCAGCCGGATTACTGCGGCCATAGGCTGACCACAACTCCCGAGCAAATGGTCAAGGTGCACCTGCGCGAAACCGACGGCGAGGAGCGGGTGCTGCTGATCAACCCTGATTCTGAGTGAGCTCTCCAGAGTGCGCTAGGGTGGGGATATCGGCTCAAGGTTTTGCGATGTCCCAGTTGCCGGAAAGCCGCCGCTATGCGGTTTTGGGCAGTGGCGCCGTGGGAGGATTCTACGGGGCCAAGCTACAGCAGGCCGGCTTTGAGGTGCATTTCCTGCTCCATAGCGACTACGAGCAGGTGCGCCAAAACGGCTTGTGGGTGGAATCCTGCTGGGGAGACTTTCACCTGCCCCAGGTCAATGCCTACGCCTCCGTGGAGGCAATGCCCCCTTGTGAGGGAGTAATCGTGGCCCTGAAAGCCACCCAAAATCACCTTCTGCCCCGGCTGCTGCCGCCTGTGCTGGCTGAAAAGGGCGTGGTGATCCTGCTGCAAAACGGCTTGGGCGCAGAGCCGGAGATTGCCAACTGTGTCGGCCCTGAGCGCGTCGTGGGTGGCCTCTGTTTCATCAGCTCCAATAAAGTTGGCCCTGGCCATATCCGCCACCTCGACTATGGCTCAGTACTGCTGGCCGAATATGGCCCTGGCTATGCCCCCCAGGGGATCACGCCCCGTCTGCAACAGATCCAGGCCGATTTTCAACGGGCTGGGATCCCTACCTCCCTCTCGCCGGATCTGATGGAGGCCCGCTGGCAGAAGTTGGTCTGGAACATTCCCTTCAATGGCCTCTCGGTTGTTTTCAATGCCGACACCCAGCAGATAATCCGGGATCCGGAAGCCCGCGCCCTGGCAGAAGCCCTGATGCAAGAGGTGGTGGAGGGAGCTGCGGCCTGTGGTCGCCGGCTTCCCCCTTCCCTAATTCCCGAGATGCTGGCTAACACCGAGAAGATGGTCCCCTACCGCACCAGCATGAAGATTGACTACGAGCGCAAGCGTCCCCTGGAGCTGGAGGCTATTTTTGCCAACCCTCTCCGCTATGCCCAGCAGGGTGGAGTCCAAATGCCGCGGGTGGAGATGCTCTACCGGCAGTTGCAGGTGTTGGATCGCCTCAATCGAGGGATCCCTGCTTTTTCCCCCACTTGCGGCTAGACTCAGCCCCAGGGGAGGGCTGTGCTCTTTATGCCCTGGGGATCCACCCACGATCGCCTCATCCTCTGGACAGCTCCCGGCATTACCCTGGCAGTGGCTTTGCTGGGCAACAGTGCCGCTGTGGCTTTGGCGGTGGGGTCGGCCTATCTCTTCAGCGGCCTGATGTTTTCCGGGGATCTGGACACTGACTCTCGCCAGTATCGCCGCTGGCTGTTCCTGCGCTGGATTTGGCTTCCCTACCGCCGCTGGCTGCGGCACCGCTCCTTCTGGTCCCACGGGCCGCTGGTGGGCACTGCTCTGCGGCTGCTCTACCTGGGCTTGTGGGTGACAGGGGTGGGCCTGACCGTCGCCTGGCTGGGATCCCACCTGGGCTGGTGGCCGTGGCAGCCGGGGATCTGGCGGGACAACCTCTGGCAGTGGCTGCAAGCCCACGCCGAGACCCTGGGGTGGGTGGGCCTAGGGCTGGAGCTGGGATCCGTTAACCACAGCCTCAGCGATTGCCTGGTCTCCCGCTGGCGCCGTTGGCGCAAAAGATGGCAGGGGGAGGCCAAAGGAGAGCCAGTTTCCCTCAGATCCCGCAAAAAAGCTGCTAGGAGGGGATCCCGGCAGCCGTTGAGGAGCTAATCTCCGCTAAGCTGATCGGGGCAGAAGCCTTTTGGATGGCCCTTGGTGCAGCCGCTGCGTAGCTATCGCCGTCTCTTTCCCTTCATTCGGCCCCATCTGTGGATGTTGCTGCTGGGGCTAGTCTGTACCCTCGGCTTTGTCCTCACCATGCCTGCCCTTGCCTACTTGATCGAGTGGGTGGCTCGCTCCATTGGCGCTGGGGATCTCAGGCAACTGCGGACGTTGGCCTTGATTGGGGTGGTGTTCTTCTTAGTGCGTGGCGCCTTCCAGTACGGCCAGGACACCCTCATGGCCAGGGCCTCCCTGCAGATGGTGTTGGAGCTGCGGCAGCGAGTCTACGCCCACTTGCAAGGATTGGACGTGGACTATTTTTCCGGGAGCCGCACGGGTGACCTTGTCTATCGCCTCACCAGCGACCTGGATCGGGTGGGGGAGGTGGTACAGCGGTTTTTCCACCGCTTTATCCCCAGCGTGCTCACCATCCTGGCCGTGGTGGCCTACTTGTTCTACCTCAACGGCATCCTCACCCTAACCACCCTGGTGATTGCTCCCCTGATGGGCGCCTTGATCAGCTGGTTTGGAGAGCGGCTGCTGCAGCGCTCCCGCCGCAACCAGGAGAGCATGGCCGACCTGTCTTCTCTGTTAACGGAAGTCTTTGCCGCCGTCAGCCTCACCCGCGCCTTTGCTGCCGAGGACTACGAGATCCGCCGCTTCAGCGCCCTGGCCGAAAGCAACCGCCTGGCTCGCTTTCAAACCGAACAGGTCAAAGCCATCCAAGACCCGGTGGTGGGCTTTCTCTACGCCATGAGCGTCCTGGGGGTATTCTGGGTAGGGGGCTGGCAGATTAGCGAGGGCAACCTGACCGGCAGCCAGTTCCTCGGCTTCATTGCGGGGGTGGCTCTGCTCATCGATCCCATTGTCCACATCACCAATAACTACAGCGACCTAAAGCAAGGGGAGGCTTCCGTGGAGCGGATCTTTGAGCTCCTAGATACCCGACCCCGCGTGCGCGAGCTGCCTGGCGCCCGCCCCCTGCCGCCGATTCAGGGCTGGGTGGAGTTCGATCGGGTCTCCTTTGCCTACAAGCCGGGCCAGCCGGTGCTTAAAGACATCAGCTTTCAGGTAGCTCCCGGCGAGATTGTTGCTCTAGTGGGATCCTCCGGGGCCGGCAAGTCGACTTTGGTGAATTTGATCCCTCGCTTCTACGATCCGCAGCAGGGGTGTATTCCTGTCTCTTATACACATCT